>NZ_CAXSQB010000003.1:141093-144907 GCF_964239415.1 Clostridium sp. ATCC BAA-442
TGGCCCCGGCGGGCGGGCGGCCATAAAGGCCGCCCCTACATTTCCGGGGTTCCATTTCCGGCAGGCTATCTCACGGCGCTTGTATGTAGGGGCGGGTGCCCACACCCGCCCGGGGCTGGCCGGTGGCCCGGAAAGACGGGCCGATGTGGGCATCGGCCCCTACAAAGTTCTGTTACACGGGCGGCTCCTGCGGCCGCCCCTACATTTCCGGGGTTCCGCTTCCGGCAGGCTATCTCACGGCGCTTGTATATATGGGCGGGTGCCCACACCCGCCCGCAGGCCGTCCAGCAGGACAAGATCCCCGCGTCCGGCGGTATGCCGGGCGCGGGGGTGCCCTAATCTTCAGAGGGGGTAATGAGAATGGCAAATTATACGGAACACTATCAATTACATCAATGGGAACCGGAGGACAGCTTTCTCCGCACCGACTTCAACGAGGACTTGGGAAAAATTGACGCCGCCTTACAGGATGTCAACACCCTGGCCGCAGGCCGGGCGGATGTCATAACCGGAACCTACACCGGCAACGGGGCGGCCAGCCGAAGCATTGAACTGGGCTTTACCCCAAAGGCGGTACTGCTGCTCCTGTCGACAGGGCATATGAGTAACGCCTACATCGGGTATCGCTACGGCGGCCTGGCTTTTGAAGGCGCCCCCGTAACCACGGACTGGGAGTCCAAAGGCGGCACCCCCGTGCTGAATATCGTCTCAGGCGGGTTTCAGGTCTACTATGACTACGACGAAGACGTTTTTACCAACCGTGACAGATACGTCTATCGCTATCTGGCTCTGCGGTGAGGGCAAAGTGAGAACCCCCGTGCATGCGCACGGGGGTTCTTGCTTTTGGCCATACGTCCGGGGGCGATTAATCGCCGGAGGTAACGGTATAGTTAATGGTGATATTCACGCCGTCCACAGTCAGAGTAACGGTCTTGCTGCCGCTAATGCTAGAGATACCATCATCGGCCAAAGCCTTGACCAGGGTGTTGGCACTGTCGCCAGTGGTCAGACTCTTGTCGCTGGAATCGTACCAGTTGCTGCCCTGGAGGGGCCCATTGTTATCCCACACGTAGGTCACACTGTCATACACGATGGTGGTAGCGCCCTGGCGGTGCAGGGAGCCCAGGAAGCGGGCGGTATCCCAGACAATGGAATTGGACTCGCTATCAATGGCGGACTGCTTAAAGGAGGCAGCCACAGTGGAGCCGGTGGAGCTCCAAGTACCGTGGGCAACATAGTCACCCTGGTCGCCGTTCTCCCCCCAAGCGCCGTCGTCACTCTTCACGGCCTCAGAGACGGCCTCCTCAACCTCAGCCACAGTCTCATCAGTGATGATGCTGTTGTCCTCGTCCACATAGACCTCAATCACAGCGTCGTCATCGTAAACAGCGGAGATCACGCCCTTGAAGTTGTCCTTCTCATAGTCGCGGGCCAGACGGCTGGGAGTGGTGGTCTTGCCGGTGCCGCCATCGTTCAGGAAGATGGTGTACTCGTCGGCCAGAGCCAGATCCACACCGCCGAAGGACAGCACGCCGGAGGAGTAGGTGATCTTGGAGTCGACGTTCCAGACGCGCAGGTCGTTGCCGGAGACGGCGTTGTCGATGCGGTTCAGATCGCTGGTGTTGACATAGCCGTCAGCGTCGTAGGTCACATTGCCGTACAGGCCAATCTCTACACCACTGGTGCTGTTCAGGTTGACAGTGCCGATCTCGCCGTTGACAATGGCGTCAAAGACATAGTAGTCGTTGTCGTCGGCATCCTGGCTGGACTCGTAATCGGTGTCCAGGATGTAGATGCGGTCGCCCGCCACGCTGCCGGACACACCCAGCTCGCCAGTCTCACCGTTGATGAACAGGTAGTCGGCATAGCCGTTGTCGTCCAGGATCGCGGCAACCTCAACCTGAGCGGAAGCGGTCACGTCGGGTACGTTGCGGATGCCGGTGTAGACATTCACATTGTCGCCGCGGCGGATCACGAACACGGTATCGTTGTTCAGGCGGACAGTTTCGCCATCCAGAGTGATGCGGGTGTCGCCAGTGCTGATAACAGTGTCAGAGTCAAGGGTGGCAGAAGCAGACTCGGCATCCTTCACCGCAGTCAGCTCATAGGTGCCGTCGTTCTGCTCGTCATAAGCATACCACTTGTTCTCGGCATCGTTGTTCTCCCAGGACAGATCGTCGCTGTTAGAGACCTCGATAACAGCAGTGGTGCCGTCCACGAAGTAGGCCTTGGCCTCATAGCTCTTGTTGACACCGCCAATCTGGGCCTTGCTGGTGATGAACACGTAGTCGTTGGAAGCCTCCACGCCGTCAGCGTAAATGACATAGCCGTAAGTATCCAGAACCAGATCGTAGTCGTCCTTCAGGTTGTAGGTGCTGCTATAGCCCTGGCTGTACTCGTACTTGGTGCCGTCCACAGTGACGTTCTTGTCCTTGGTGTAGGCAGTCACGGTGCCGGAGACGACTTCGGCAGCCTGAATGGTCTTGACCTCGTCGCCCACAGCGGTGATCAGGACATAATCGCCGTCCTCAAATGCGGACAGGTTTTCAAAGTCGTCGGCAGACAGGGTGGTATTGACAGCGGGGAAGGTATCCAGGCCCAGATCATCCAGCTCCAGCTCCTCGTTCTCCTCGTCATAGTCGCCGTCCACCTGAGCCACGTAGGTGTGAATCTCGGACAGGATGACGTTGTTGTCGTCGTCCACAAACACCTGGGTCAGGACGCCCTTGGCAGTGCCCTCGGCATCGTCGGTCTCGTTGTTCACGAAGTAGTCGGCCACATCGGCGTTCTTGACCTCCACACCGTCCACATAGACAGTAAAGTCAGTGGGGTTCTTGCTGGCAGTGATGGAGTTGTAAACGGTACGGCCGATCACATCGTACAGGTCGCCCTTATCCACAGCGGTAGTAAAGGTGCCGTCAGCCTCGGCAGCGTAGGTGCCGATGACGTCGTTCTTCAGCTTCCACTGGTTGGCGGGGCGGGCAAAGTCGTCCTCACCGTTGACCTTTTTCAGATCTGCGAAGTAACGCTCACAGAACTGCTGGGTATCGTCGTTGCTGTCGCCGGCATAGTCGCTGTCGGTCTTGGAGACAGGTTCAGCGGCAGTGTTGCCCACGATGATGGTGGAGCCGTCAGGCTGCTGGATAGTGGTGCCGCGGCTGGCGTAGCGCACCATGTCGGCCTCCAGGGTCTGGTAGGCCATCTGGGCAGCCTGCTCACGGGTCATGGCATCGGCCATGATTACACCGGACACGGCGATACCGGCATCCACGGCATCGGCGGCCACATTGACGGCCCAGTCGTTGCCCACATACTGCTCGATAGCGGGATCATAGCCCAGGGCCACCAGCAGCATCTTGGCAAACGCCAGTCCGGTCAGCTCACCCTCAGGATTGAAGGTGCCGTTGCCTGTGCCCGCCAGAATGTTCTGCTGGGCGCAGTAGCCGATGTAGCCGGCAGACCAGCGGTCGGCAGCCACGTCGCTGAACACAGTGGAGTTAGTGGTCAGGTTCTCGGCATCGTCGCCCAAGAGCATGCGGCAGATGATGGCCGCAGCCTGCTCACGGGTCAGAATGCCGGTAGGATCAAAGGCGCCCTTGTCGGTGCCCTCGAACACGCCGAGCGCGGTCATGACTTCCGCGGCCTCGGCGTAAGTGATCTCGTTGCCGTCGACGAAATCACTGCTCGCAGCGGAGGCGCCGACGACCATCATACCGACGAGCATGACAGCGGCCAGAACCAGGCTGAGAGTCCGCTTGAGGTTTCTCATTTGGATTTCCTCCTTCTGAATTTTGAAGCCTAGGGGCGTATGACG
>NZ_CAXSQB010000004.1:0-16764 GCF_964239415.1 Clostridium sp. ATCC BAA-442
GCTCAGGGGGATGGGGGCGGAGACGGGCTCTGCCGGGGGCCCGGCCGTTCCTTTCCCGTCCGGGTCGGGGAAGTTGTCCGCCAGGGCGGGGTCGCGGCCCTCCAGAATAGCCACCATCTCCGCGCCGGTGATGGTCTCCTTCTCCAGCAGGTACTCCACCACCTTATCCATGTCCTCCCGGCTATGGGAGAGGATCTCCACTGCCTTCTTGTAGCAGGCGTCAATGAGATCCCGCACCGCCCGGTCCATGGCGGCGGCGGTGTCCTGGGCGCAGTCGATGCCGTAGCCACCGTCCAGGTACTGGCTGCGGCGGGAGGCCAGGGCCATCATGCCGAACTCGTCGCTCATGCCGAACATGGCCACCATGTTGCGGGCGATGCCGGTGGCGTCCTGGATATCCTGGGCCGCGCCGTTGGTCATGGTGTGCAGTACCAGCTCCTCCGCCGCGCGGCCGCCCATGGAGACGGTGATCTGGGCCAGCAGCTCATCTCTGGTGTGCAGGTGCTTGTCCTCCTCCGGCAGATGGAGCGTATAGCCGAGAGCGCCCTGGGTATGGGGGACGATGGTGATCTTGCTCACCGGCTCGGCGTGCTTCTGCCTGTAGGCCACCATGGCGTGGCCCACCTCGTGATAGGCCACCAGCTTCTTCTCAAACTCGCTGAGGACGCTTCCCTTCTTCTCCGCGCCGGCGATGACCAGCTCGAAGGCGGCCAGCAGATCCTCCTGGTTGACCGCCTTGCGGCCCAGGCGGACAGCCCGCAGGGCGGCCTCGTTGACCAGGTTGGCCAGGTCGGCGCCCACGGTGCCCGCGGTGGCGATGGCGATCTTGCGGAGGTTCACGTCCTCGGCCAGACGGATATTGCGGGTGTGCACCTGGAGGGTGGCCAGACGGCCGGCCAGGTTGGGCCGGTCCACGATGATGCGCCGGTCGAAGCGGCCGGGGCGGAGCAGGGCCTGGTCCAGCACCTCGGGCCGGTTGGTGGCGGCCAGCAGGATGACGCCCTTGGTAGGGTCAAAGCCGTCCATCTCGGCCAGAAGCTGGTTGAGGGTCTGCTCCCGCTCGTCGTTGCCGCCCATGCGGTTGTCGCGGGACTTGCCGATGGTGTCGATCTCGTCGATGAACACGATGCAGGGGGCCATCTTGTTGGCCTCCTTGAACAGGTCGCGGACGCGGGCGGCGCCCATACCCACGAACATCTCCACGAAGTCGGAGCCGGAGATGGAGAAGAAGGGCACGTTGGCCTCTCCGGCCACGGCCTTGGCCAGCAGGGTCTTGCCGGTGCCCGGCGGGCCCACCAGCAGCGCGCCCTTAGGCAGCTTGGCGCCGATTTCCGTATACTTCTGGGGGTTGTGGAGGAAGTCGATGATCTCCACCAGGGACTCCTTGGCCTCATCCTGGCCGGCCACATCCTTGAAGGTGACGCCGGTCTTGCGCTCCACGTAGACCTTGGCGTTGGATTTGCCCAGGTTGCCGATGCCGCCGCCCATCTTGCCGGCCATCCCACGCATCAGCAGGGAGAAGACCACCATAATGAGCACCATGGGCAGCACCCAGGACAGCAGCACCGACAGAATGGGGTTGATGGGCTCCACGTATTCGGGGCCGAAGTTGGTAATGCCGTGGGCCTCCATGAGGGATACGAGTTCCGGAATGTCATCAGTCAGGGGGGCGCAGAAGTAGACCAGGGACTCCCTGCCGCCGGCGCTCTGGGCCTGATTCTGGCTCTGAACCGGCTGCTGCTGGGGGGCTGTCCCGTCCAACAGGGGCAGGTCCAGCACTCCGCCGGTGGTCCCGCTCTCCTGGGGCGTCTGAGCGGCCTGACTGTCCTGCCCGCCCTCCTCCGGCGTGCGGACGGTCACCTCTCCGTCCTCGCCGACAGAGAGAGAGTAGCCCTCCTTCAGCGTGAAGGTGTACTTGCCGCTTGACATAACCACGGACTCCACGGCATCCTGCATGATTAGCTGGCGGAACTGGCCGTAGGACACCTCCACGGAATTGGCCTGCTGCAGCCTGGATGTGGCCAGGTTGACCAGCAGGGTGAGAACCAGGGCCCACAGCAGGATAGAGACGATGGCCGTCATATTGCGCTTGTTGCCGCCGCCCTTGCCCCGGTTGTTGTTCTGATTGGAGTTCAAGTCTCGTTCCTCCTTGATGGGAAACATTCAATATTCAAAGTAATTATAGTTATAGCACAAGGAGTTTGAAAAAACAAGGAACGGCGCGGCGAAACCTGTAAACTTTCTATGAAAAACAAGGGGGGAGGCCCACCGCTCTTTTTGCAGGAATGCGGCAATTTTGGCTTTTTTGATCCGCCGTCTTGTGGTATACTGTTGTCCAGTATCGGACCAATGAGAAAGGCAGGACAGACCATGAAGGAGCGCAGACCGGCCCCCAGCGGGGAGGCCGACGGCATCATCGAGGGCCGCAACGCCGTGACCGAGGCCCTGCGGGCGGGCACCCCTATCGACAAGATCTATCTGGCCCGGGGGGAGACCGACGCGGCCCTGGGACACATCGCCTCCACCGCCCGCTCCAAGGGCGTTGTGGTGGTGGAGTGCGACCGGCGCAAGCTGGACGGCATGAGCCGCACCCACTCCCACCAGGGGGTGATCGCCCTGGCGGCGGTGCGGGAGTACGCCAGCGTGGACGACATCCTGGAGGCCGCCCGGGCCAAGGGGGAGCCCCCCCTGATCGTGGTGTGCGACGAGCTGAGCGACCCCCACAATCTGGGGGCGGTGATCCGCACCGCCGAGTGCGCGGGGGCTCACGGCGTCATCATTCCCAAACGCCGCTCCGCCGGCCTGACCGCCGTGGTGGCCAAGACCTCCGCCGGGGCGGTGAGCCACGTGCCCGTGGCCCGGGTGGCCAACCTGCCCGCCCTGCTCAAGGAGCTCAAGGAGGCGGGCGTGTGGGTGTTCGGCACCGCCGCCGACGGGGACCGGCTCCTGTACGACGCGGATTTGAAGGGCCCGGCCGCCATCGTCATCGGCAGCGAGGGGGACGGCATGGGCCGCCTTGTGGCCGAGACCTGCGACTTCAAGGTGCGCATACCCATGCGGGGGAAGCTCAACTCCCTCAACGCCTCCGCGGCGGCGGCCATCCTGCTCTATGAGGCCGTGCGGCAGAGAATGGAATAAGCGGGACGGAAAGGCGGCGGTCTCTATGGCCGCCCGCGTATCCAAATCATGCAAAGCAGGTGAGAACCATGTCCAAGGACCGGGACGACGAACGGAATACAGGTATGCCCGGCGAGGAGACGTTCTCCCTGGAGGAGATTCTGGCGGAGTTCGGCGGCGGCGCGGCCAAGCCGCGGTGGAAGGAGGACACCATCCCCTTTCCGGTGACGCCCCGTTCCCAGCGCACGGCGCCGTCTCCCGCCGGGCCGCCCGGGCCGGGCAAGGTGGTGTCTTTCCCGGCGGGCCGGCGGGAGGCTCCACCCCCCGCTCCGCCGCCTCAACCGGAGCCGGAGGAGCCGCCGGAGGACGGGGACAAGGTGTTGGAGTTCCCCGGTGAGGAAGGGCCGGCATCGGACAACCCCATTGCCGAGGGTCTCAACCGCCTGTTTCAGAAGGCGGACGACTACGCCGGACACATGTTTGAGGAGGAGGGCAAGGAGGACGACGAGGAGGTGCGCCGGGCGGAGGAGTACATCCCCGGCACCGACGAGGAGGAGCCGGAGGAGGTCTTCCGGGAGCGCCGCCCCCGCCGCCAGCCGCCCCCCGCCCCGGATCTGCCCGCGGCGGAGCTGGCCCGGCGGTACGGCAAGGGCCTCAAGTCCATGGGGGTACGCTCGGTGCTGGTGTTCCTGCTGCTTCTGCCCGCCCTCTACCTGACCCTGGGGCTGTTCCCCTACCCGGCCGTGCTCACCCCGGAGCTGCGGGTGCTTGCCCTGGCGGGTATCCAGGGGGCAGCCATGCTGCTGGGGCTGGATGTGCTCATGCGGGGGCTGTTCCGACTGCTGCGGCTGGAGCTGGGCATGGACACGCTGCTGGTCTTCGCCGCCGCGGCCACCCTGGCCGACGCGCTGACCATGTACCGTCTGGACCCCCGGGACGGTCAGATGCCCTACTGCGCGGCCATTGTGCTGGGGATATTCTTTCTCCTGCGGGGCGCCAGGCGCAAGCGGCGTGGTCTGCGCATGGCCTGCCGCACGGCGGCCTCCGCCGCCCAACCCTATCTGGTCACCCTGGACGAGGGCAAGTGGAATGGCTGGGACACCTACGCCAAGTGGTCGGGGGAGCCCATCGGCTTCGGCCGCCAGATGCAGGCCGCCGACGGGGCGGAGCGGATCTTCCACCGGGTCTGCCCGCTGCTGTTCATCGCGTGCCTTCTGCTCAGTGTGGTGGCCTCCATCGGCCGGGGCGCGCCGGAACGGCTGCTCTGGTGCCTGTCCGCCATGCTCACCGCCTGCGCCTCCCTGTCCGGGGCGCTGTGCTTCGCCCTGCCGTGGCTGAGCCTTACCCAGCGGCTGAGCAAGTCGGGGGCCGCCATCGCCGGGTGGGACGGGGTCACTGCCACCGGCGGCAGCGGCATCCTGCTCAACGATACCGACTTTTTCCCGCCGGGCTGTGTGTCCCTCAACGGCATCAAGATCTTTGGGGACTTTCCGGTGGACAAGGTGGTGTCCGACACCGCCACCCTTATCCGGGACGCGGGCTGCGGGCTGGACAAGCTCTTCCACGACCTGCTCCGCGCCCAGGGGTGCGTGTACCGCCGCGCCTCCGACTTCTGCGTGTATGAGGGCGGCCTGTCCGCCGTCATCCGCGACCAGCAGGTGCTGGTGGGCTCGGCGTCCTTCATGCACCTGATGGAGATCACCCTGCCCCAGGGGCTCAACGTGAAAAACGCGGTGTTCTGCGCCATCGACGGGGAGCTGGCGGGCATATTCGCCCTCAACTACACGCTCCACGGGGCGCTGGAGCCGTCGCTGAACAGCCTTATCCGCAACCGGGTCACGCCGGTGATGGCCACCCGCGACTTCAACCTGATCCCCGCCATGCTGCGCCAGCGCTTCAAGCTGCCGGTGGACAAGATGGAGTTCCCGGCGGTGGAACGGCGGCGGGAGCTGTCCGATGAGGAGCAGCCCCACAGCGACATCCTCACCGCCGTCCTCTGCCGTGAGGGGGTGGCCCCCTACTCCGAGGCCGTGGTGGGGGCGGCCCGGCTGCGTCGGGCGGTGCGCACCGCCGCAGTGCTGGCCTGCCTGGGTGCTGTGGCGGGGCTGCTGCTGGCCTTCTACCTCACCTTTGTATGCTCCTACGCCTCCCTGTCTGCCGCCAACCTGCTGGTGTTCCTGTTGATGTGGCTGGTGCCCACCCCGCTGATTGCCGGTATGGTGAACAAATATTGAACAAAAGAGGCTCCGTCCGGCTGGATGGAGCCTCTTTTGTAAACAATATGTAAATAGCGCCGTGGGCGCGTTGACTTTTGGAGGGAGAGCGCCTATGATTCCTTCGTACCCAAAATAATGTTTCAAACCGGGGAGGAATTTTGATTTGAAAGAACTGAAGGACAGTGAGATAAAGACTTCGCCCCCCAAAAAGCCGCTGATCTTCTACTATCTGGCGGCGTTGATTGTGCTGATGCTGCTGAACGTGTTTCTTTTCCCGTCCCTGCTGGAGCGCCAGGTGGTGGAGGTGCCGTACAGCCAGTTTTTGACCATGGTGGACGGCGGCCAAGTGGAGCAGGTGGCCCTGGATGAGACGAGCCGGGAGATCGTATTCATTGCGAAGGACGACGGCGGCCGGGAGGGCTATTACAAGACCGGCGTCTGGCCGGATGACGGCCAGCGGCTGCTGGCCCAGCTCCAGGCGGAGGAGGGGATCACCTTCACCGCGGAGATTCCCACCCAGGCCAATCCCATCCTCTCCTTTCTGGTGAGCTGGATTCTTCCCATTGTGATCTTTATCGTCATTGGGGAGCTGCTCTCCCGCTGGATGATGAAGCGCATGGGCGGCCTGCCCGGCGGGATGGGCAACGCCATGACCTTCGGCAAGTCGGGGGCCAAGGTCTACGTGGAGGAGGCGTCCACCGGCGTATCCTTTGCCGACGTGGCCGGCCAGGACGAGGCCAAGGAGTCGCTGATGGAGGTGGTGGACTTCCTCCACGGGCCGGAGAAGTACGCCGCCATCGGCGCCCGCCTGCCCAAGGGCGTGCTGCTGGTAGGGCCGCCGGGCACCGGCAAGACCCTGCTGGCCAAGGCAGTGGCCGGGGAGGCCAAGGTGCCCTTCTTCTCCATCTCCGGCTCGGAATTTGTGGAGATGTTCGTGGGCATGGGCGCGGCCAAGGTGCGGGACCTGTTCAAGCAGGCGGGGGAGAAGGCCCCCTGCATCGTGTTCATCGACGAGATCGACGCCATCGGCAAGAAGCGGGACACCGGCGGCCTGGGCGGCAACGACGAGCGGGAGCAGACCCTCAACCAGCTGCTGGCCGAGATGGACGGCTTTGACTCCAGCAAGGGCGTCGTCCTTCTGGCCGCCACCAACCGGCCGGAGTCCCTGGACCCTGCCCTGCTGCGCCCGGGCCGGTTTGACCGGCGGGTGCCGGTGGAACTGCCCGATCTCCAGGGGCGCATCGCCATTCTGAAGGTGCACGGAAAGCGGGTTCATATTGACGGGGACGTGGACTGGAGCGCCATCGCCCGGGCCACCGCCGGCGCCTCCGGCGCGGAGCTGGCCAACATCGTCAACGAGGGCGCCCTGCGGGCCGTCCGCCTGGGGCGGAAGACCGTCACCCAGGCCGATTTGGAGGAGAGCGTGGAGACCGTCATCGCCGGGGCCCAGCGGAAGAACGCGGTCATCTCCCCCCAGGAGAAGCAGATTGTCTCCCACCACGAGGTGGGCCATGCCCTGGTGGCCGCCCTCCAGTCCCACTCCGCCCCCGTTACCAAGATCACCATCATCCCCCGCACCTCCGGCGCCCTGGGGTACACCATGCAGGTGGACGAGGGGGAGAAGATGCTCATGAGCCGCACCGAGCTGGAGAACAAGCTGGCCACCCTCACCGGCGGGCGGGCCGCCGAGGAACTGATCTTCGGCCCGGACAACATGACCACCGGCGCCTCCAACGACATCGAGCAGGCCACCAAGCTGGCCCGGGCCATGATCACCCGCTACGGCATGACGGAGGAGTTCGACATGGTGGCGCTGGAGACGGTGCAGAACCAGTACCTGGGGGGCGACGCCGCCCTGTCCTGCTCGGCTGAGACGGCCGCCGCGGTCGACCGCCAGGTGGTGGAACTGGTGCGCGCGGCCCACCAGAAGGCTCTCGGACTGCTGCGGGAGAACGAGTCCAAGCTCCGGGAGCTGGCCGGCTACCTCCTGGAGAAGGAGACGATCACCGGCGAGGAGTTCATGGAGCGGCTCCGGACATAACAGACATATCAGCCGCCCCCCGCGCCAGAGGCGGGGGGGGGCGGCTGTGCTTGGGCTTCAGCGGCCGGACAGGGCCTTCCAGAGTTTCTTCTGGTTGGGCAGCATCTTCCGGGGCGGGGTGAGCGCCCGGTAGCGCTCCGCCAGCTCGGCCCGGCGGGCGGGGGCCAGAAGGGGGAGCAGCGGGGCGGCAAAGCCCTCAAAGGCGGCCAGGGAGAACTCGGTGGCGCCGTTTTTGGGCCGGGGATAGAGGAGCATCAGCTCCAGGGCCTGGGCGGCCAGACGGTCGGCCTCCTCCGCCGGGCAGGCCGCAAGCTGGGTTTTCAGTGCCTCCACATGGACGGGCAGCTCTTCAGCGAAGGCGTCCACCAGACTGCCCAGCTTGGGATTGCCGTCCGAGCGGAGGAAGAAGCCGATGGCCTCCCCCAAGCTGGCCCTGCGGGCCTCCGGAAGCGCGTCCAGGAACCGGCTGTAGGCGTTCTGAAGGGCTTCCAGGGCCTGAACCGGAGTCTGGGGAGCGGCAGATTCCATAAACGATCCCTCCTTTGGGCAACATTATACGGCCCGGCCGGCCAAAAAACAAGTGCCCCGCCAGCCGGCGGGGCACTTGTTATGGACGGACAGGTTAGGCCTGGGCCTCCACATAGGCGTGGAAGGCGGCCTCGCCGGCGTCGGCGTTCTCGGCGATGAGGTAGAACACATAGCCGTCCTCCACCAGAATGCGGGCGTCCTCCACCTTGGGCAGGTTCTGGGCCAGGTACCAGGAGAAGGTGTCGTGCTGGGACTGGCGGTGGGCCTCCAGGGCCTCCTTCACGGCGGTCTCATCGGCGCCGTCGGCCAGCTTGGCCAGCACCATGATGTCAGGGGTGGTGTTCATGGAGGTGAAGCAGATGGCCTGCTCAAAGGTGTCCTCGGGCAGCTGGAAGAGGGTCGCCACCTCTGCGTTGTCGCTCCGCATGCCGAAGGCCATGCCGCTCTCCTCGCGGATCTGATAGGCGGCCTTCACCATGGGGTCGTTGTTGGGGGTGGTGATGTCGATGCGGTTGACATCCAGTTCGGGGTTCCGGTCTACCGTGTAGCCCTCCAGCATGGACAGAACGCCCGCCTCTACAAAGGTGATGCCGTCCGCCACCTGGGCGGTGGATTTCACCTGTTGGTCGTCCAGCCAAACACTGTTGTCGGCGAACTTGACGGTGATGCGGTTATCCCCGAAGGTGAACCAGCTCTCGTTGTTCTCCTCATCCCAGTAGGCGGAGCCGTGGTCGGCTTCGGCCAGCAGGCGCAGGGGGAGCAGCTCCTCCCCGGAGACGCCGGGGATGCCGGTGAGATCCAGGGTTTCTCCATTGAGCACGATGGTCTGGCCGTAGCCGGTGTCGGCGGGGGCGATCACCAGCTCCGGCTCCTCCGCGGCCAGGGCGGGCAGGGTCATGGCCCCGGTGAGGGTGAGGGTAAGGGCAAGCGTACCGAGTTTCTTCATTTGGATTCTCCTTTGCAGTTTGGGTTTGCACGCTTCTTAGACGAGAAGGCGGAGAAAAAGTTCCCGCTGGAGGAAAAATTATTTGGATACCGGCGCGAAGGTTCCACCCACCAGGGCGCAGAGGGCCGCCGGAGCCAGCTCCACCTGGGCTCCGATTTTCCCGGCGCTGACCACGATGGCGTCCAGTCCTTCCACGCTCCCGTCCAGCACGGTGGGAAAAGGCTTTTTCATCCCCACCGGGGAGCAGCCCCCGTGGACGTAGCCGGTGAGAGGGAGCAGCCTGGCCTGAGGGATCATCTCGATGGACTTCTCTCCCACAGCCCGGGCCGCCGCCTTCAGATCCAGCGAGCGGAGTACAGGGATGACAAAGACGTAGTGCTGGCGGCTGGCCCCCTGGGTCACCAGGGTCTTGCACACCGAGGCGGGGTCCCGGTCAAGGAGGGCGGCCACGCTGGCCCCGTCCACCGCGCCGTTGGGGTGGGCGTAGTGGTGTGGAGTGTAAGGCACCCTTTTTTGGTCTAAAATACGCATCACATTGGTCTTTTCTTCGGCCATAGTTGTCCGCTCCTGTCGGTTATGGTATGATCCTATATCATACTACAAACGAGGAGACGATGCAAATGCTGGATACAAAGGGATGCCGGGGGCAGCTCATGAACATTGCCCAGCGGCTTTTGTCCATTGACAGCCCCAGCGGCTTTACGGACCAGGTAGTGCGGGAGGCGGAGCAGATCGCCCGGGACCACGGCTACGCCGTCCGCCGCACCAACAAGGGAAACCTGGTGGTGTCGGTGCCCGGCCGGGAAAAGGGGAAGCGCGTCGGCCTGTGCGCCCACATCGACACCCTGGGCCTCATGGTGCGCTCCATCACCGCCGACGGCATGCTGATGACCACCAGAATCGGCGGGCCCATCCTGCCCACCCTGGACGGGGAGTACTGCCGCATCCACACCAGGGACGGCCGGATATACACCGGAACCATCCTGTCTCTGTCCCCGGCGGCCCACGTCTTTGACGACGTGCTCACCCGCCCGCGGGACGAGAAGAACCTGGCCGTGCGCATCGACGAGGTGGTGGAGGACCGGGCCGGCGTGGAGGCCCTGGGCATCGCCCCCGGTGACTTCGTGTGTATCGACCCCAAGACCGTGGTCACCGACAGCGGCTTCCTCAAGTCCCGGTTTATCGACGACAAAGGGAGCGCAGCCTGTCTGCTCACTCTGCTGAGGCTGATGCACATCGCCGGGCAGCGGCCCCGGTACGATACCGAGGTGTGCTTCACCGTCCATGAGGAGGTGGGCCACGGAGGGGCCACCCTGCCCCAGGTGGACGAGCTGCTGGCGGTGGACATGGGTTGCGTGGGGGACGATCTGAGCTGCACCGAGCGCCAGGTGTCCATCTGCGCCAAGGACAACGGCGGCCCCTACGACTATGGCATGGTCACCCGCCTGGTGGAGCTGGCCCGGGCCAACGCCATCCCCTACGCGGTGGACATCTACCCCCACTACTCCTCTGACATCACCGTGGCCTGGCACGCGGGCATGGACGCCCGGGGCGCCCTCATCGGCCCCGGCGTCCACGCCTCCCACGGCATGGAGCGGACGCACTTTGAGGGGATGAAGGCGACGATCGACCTGGTGGCGCTCTATCTGGAGCTGGGCTGAGGGGCGGCCGCGTCCGCTCCATGCGCGCCGGGTGGCGGCAAAAAATCGCCGCTGAACGGCGTCTTGCCTTGTCACAAGGCTGAGAGTTTGATATAATAAAGGGTAATTTTGAGGGAAGGGGGCATACGGCCGTGAAATACAAGCAGTGGAACCGGGCGGCCAGTGCCCCTCAGGCGCGGGCCGCCATGGAGGCGGCGGGGGTGCCGCCCCTGGCGGCGCTGACCCTCTGCGCCCGCGGGCTGGACACCCCGGAGAAGGCCAGCGCCTTTCTGGACGCCGGCCGGGGCCAGCTCCTGGACCCGTTTCTCATGAAGGACATGGACCGGGCCGCGGCGCGGGTGCGCCGGGCGCTGGCGGCGGGGGAACACATCGCGGTCTACGGCGACTACGACGTGGACGGCATCACCTCCACCTGCCTGCTCACCGACTTCCTCCGCCGGGAGGGGGGGACGGTGATCCCCTATATCCCCGACCGGATGGAGGAGGGCTACGGCCTCAACCGGGAGGCGGTGGCCGCCCTCCGGGGCCAGGGGGTGGGCCTCATCGTCACGGTGGACTGCGGCATCACCGCCGTGGAGGAGGCGGCTTGCGCCGCCTCACTGGGGGTGGAGCTGGTGATCACCGACCACCACGAGTGCAAGGCCGCCCTGCCCGCCGCCGCGGCGGTAGTGGACCCCCGCCGGGCCGACTGCCCCTATCCCTTCAAGTGCCTGGCCGGGGTGGGGGTGGCCCTCAAGCTCGTCCTGGCCCTGGGCGGCCCGGCCCGGCAGGACGAGCTTCTGGCGCGCTACGCCGATCTGGCGGCCATTGGCACGGTGGCCGACGTCATGAGCCTGACGGGAGAGAACCGCACCATTGTGCGCCTGGGGCTGGAGGCCCTGCGCCGCACCGGGCGGCCGGGGCTGCGGGCCCTGCTCCACGAGGCGGGGCTGGATGAGCGGCCCCTTACCGCCACGGCCATCGGCTACACCCTGGCCCCCCGCATCAATGCCTCCGGGCGGATGGGGTGCGCCTCCCTGGCTGGGGAGCTGCTCCTCACGGACGATCCGGCCCGGGGGGAGGAACTCTCCCGGGCCCTGTGCGACCTCAACCGGGAGCGGCAGGCCATTGAGGCGGAGATCTATACCGAGTGCCAGGCCATGGCCGAAGCCCTGCCCCGGCCGCAGAGGCACGCCCTGGTGCTGGCCGGGGAGCAATGGCACCAGGGGGTGGTGGGCATCGTGGCCTCCCGTCTGGCGGAGAAGTACTCCTGCCCGGCGTTTATGATCTGCCTACAGGACGGCAAGGGCAAGGGCTCCTGCCGTTCCTTCGCGGGCTTCAACCTGTTCGCCGCCCTGGAGCGCTGCGCTCCCCTGCTGGAGGGCTTCGGCGGCCATGCCCTGGCGGCGGGCTTCACCATCCGGGAGGAGAATATCCCGGCCTTTGCCGCCGCCATGAACGACTATGTCTGCGCCTGTACCGGCGGGGAGGAGATGGTTTCCGCCCTGGACATCGACGGGGAGCTGGACGATGTGGGCCTGCTCACCCTGGAGGGAGTGGAGGGCCTGGAGCTGCTGGAGCCCTACGGCGCGGGCAACCCAAAGCCGGTGTTCTCCCTGTCTGGCTGCCTGGTTTCCGCCGTGAACGAGGTGGGCGGCGGGCGGCACCTGAAGCTGAAGCTGACCGCGTCCGGCCGGTCGTTCGACGCCATTTTCTTCTCGGCCACCGCCGAGGAGGCAGGGGTGGGGCCGGGCGACCGGGTGGACGTGGCTTTCACGCCCCAGATCAACGAGTACCGGGGGTGGCGGAGCGTCCAGCTCCAGCTCTGCGATCTGCGCCCCGCCCTCACCCGGGCCCAGGCCGAGCGGGCCCTGTACGAGAAGTTCCGCCGGGGGGAGCCCCTCACCCGGCAGGAGGCGGAGGCCCTGCTGCCCAGCCGGGAGGAGTTCGTCACCCTGTGGCGCTACCTGAAGGGCCACGCGGGGCAGGCCCCGCTGGAGGCCACGGCCCACCGCCTGGCCCGCAGCATCGCCCGCTCCGCCGGCCGGCGGGAGACGGTGATGCGCACCCTGGTGTGCCTGGAGGTCTTTGACGAGCGGGGGCTCATCCGCCTGGAGCACACCACCGACCACCTGCACATCGCCCTGCGCAGCGTGGACGGCAAGGTGAATCTGGACGATTCCTGTATCATGCGGAAATTGCGGCATATATTATCCAACGGGTGAGCCGACCGGGCCGCCCGCTGGCATTCTGATTGCTTTACGTGAGGTGGCTGGTATGGACCCCATCCTGGAGCGCTATCAGGCGCTGGAGGATAAAATCAAGGAATACAACCCGGCGCTGGATGCCCAGCGCCTGTTCCGCGCGTTCACCTACGCCGACAACGCCCACGCCGGACAGCTGCGCAAGGACGGCTCCCCCTATATCACCCACCCCCTGGCGGTGGCGGAGATTGTGGCGGAGCTGGAGCTGGACACCGACTCCATCATCGCCGCCCTGCTCCACGACTGCATCGAGGACACCGGCGCCACCCACGAGGAGATCGCCAAGCTCTTCGGACCCACGGTGGCCGATCTGGTGGAGGGGGTCACCAAGCTGACCCGGGTGCAGTACACCTCCAAGGAAGAGGAGCAGATGGAGAACCTGCGCAAGATGCTCATGGCCATGGCCAAGGACATCCGGGTGATCCTCATCAAAATCTGCGACCGGCTGCACAACATGCGCACCATGGAGTACCAGAGCGCCCGCAAGCAGAAGGAGAAGGCCCTGGAAACCATGGAGATCTACGCGCCCATCGCCCACCGCCTGGGCATGCAGCGCATCAAGTGGGAGCTGGAGGACACCTCCCTGCAATACCTGGATCCCATCGGCTACAGGGAGATTGCCGACGAGCTGGCCGCCCGCTCCTCCGCCCACGAGGAGTTCCTGGCGGGCATCCAGAAGCGCATCCAGGACCGGCTGGACGAGGAGGGCATCCGCTGCACCATCTACGGCCGGGTGAAGCATATCTACTCCATCTACCGCAAGATGTATACCCAGAACAAGACCATGGACGAGATCTTCGATCTCTATGCCTTCCGGGTCATCGTCGACGACATGCCCGAGTGCTACAATGTCCTGGGCGTCATCCACGACCTGTTCAACCCCGTGCTGGGCCGGTTCAAGGACTATATCTCCACCCCCAAGCCCAACGGCTACCAGTCCCTCCACACCACCGTCATCGGCCGGGAGGGCATCCCCTTCGAGGTGCAGATCCGCACCTGGGAGATGCACCACACCGCCGAGTACGGCATCGCCGCCCACTGGAAGTACAAGCAGGGCATGGCCAACGCCAAGCTGGGCACCGAGGAGGCCTTCGAGTGGGTGCGCAAGCTGCTGGAGAGCCAGCAGGACGTGGACGCCGAGGAGTTCGTGCGCACCATGCGGGTGGATCTCTTCGCCGACGAGGTGTTCGTCTTCACCCCCCGGGGGGACGTGATCAACCTGCCCGCCGGGGCCACCCCCATCGACTTCGCCTACAACATCCACTCCGCCGTGGGCAACCACATGACCGGGGCCAAGGTCAACGGCCGCATGGTCACCTTCGACACCCCGCTGAAAAACGGCGACATCGTGGAGGTCATCACCTCCAAGTCGGCCCACGGCCCCAGCCGGGACTGGATGAAGATCTGCAAGTCCAACGAGGCCCGCAACAAGATCCGCCAGTGGTTCAAGAAGGAGCGGCGGGAGGAGAACATCGCCACCGGCCGCGCCTCCTTCGAGTCGGAGCTCAAGCACGTGGGCCTCTCCCTGGCCGCCATCACCGCCGAGGACGTGCTCCCCTTCATCCTCAAGAAGGTGCGCTTCGGCACCCTGGACGAGCTGTACGCCGCCATCGGCTACGGCGGCATGTCCGCCCAGAAGGCGGTGGTGCGGGTCAAGGACGAGATGACCCGCCTGGACCGGCTCCACGCCGAGCAGTCGGCCGCCGCCCAGGAGCCCATTCACCCCTCTACCTCCAACCCGCCCACCGTCCCCATCCGTGGGGGCAAGACCAGCCAGTCGGGCATCATCGTGGAGGGCATTGACAACTGCCTGGTCAAGTTCGCCAAGTGCTGCACCCCCGTGCTCGGCGACCCGGTGGTGGGCTTTATCACCCGGGGCTTCGGCGTGTCGGTCCACCGGGCCGACTGCCCCAACGCCTCCGACGCCAAGCGGGCGGAGGAGCCGGGCCGCTGGATCAAGGTGTCCTGGGCCACCGGGGAGCTGGCCACCTACCAGACCGCCCTGGACATCTCCGCCAAGGACCGGGACGGCCTGACCCTGGACGTGGCCATGACCCTCTCCGCCGCCAAGGTCAAGACCACCAGCCTGTCCGCCCGCTCCATGCCGGACGGCTACGCCACCGTCAGCATCGTCCTGGAGGTCAAAAATCAGGAGGAGCTGACCAACGTGATCAACAAGCTGGGGCAGATCCAGGGCGTGTATCAGGTGAAACGGGCCAGCGGCTAGGTCTAGGGGGTATCCAATACCCCCTAGATACGAGCCTGCGTGCCGGCAAAGCCGGCGACTTGGCTCGATACCCCCGGTTTCGCGCCTTGTGGCGCGGGTCGGGGTGTCTTTCCGGGAAGCACCCGCAAGGGGTACGCCGTATCCGTAGGGCGGCAAAGCCGCCAACGGCTACGCAGTAAATTCCCGGAAAGACGAATTTTGAATTGATTTCCGCCCTGGCGGGCGGAAACTCTGCGAGGCCGTAGGGGCGGATATCATCCGCCCGCCCGGTTTAAGGAGAATGGAATATGACTAAGATAGAGAACATGCGGGAGGACAGCGGCCTGGGCCGGCTGCTCTCCGAGTGCTTCGCCGGGGGCGAGCGGCTCCGGCGGGAGCTGCGCCTGAGCGCGGAGCAGGCCGAGGAGCTGGCCGCCGCCTATCCCGCCGACGTGCGGCCCATGGGCGGGAGCTGGTATGAGATTACGTTCCAGGGGGCGTTTACCTATGGCAATTGAGTTTGTGCCCGTTCTGCTGGGCTCCGACATCAATGCGTACAGCATGGCCCGGGCCTTTCACGAGGCCTACGGCGTAAAGACCATCGTCTACGGCATGTTCCCCGCCAGCGTGTGCGCGGGGAGCAGGATCATCGACTACCGGGTGCGGGAGCACAATGACCGGGTGGACAAGGTGCTGGAGAACGTCACCGAGGTGGCCCGTGAGTTTCCCGACAAGAAGATTCTGGTGCTGGGCTGCGGGGACAACTACCTCAACGCCATCTCCGCCAATCTGCCCCGCTACCCGGAAAACGTCATCGCCCCCTATGTGAGCCTGGACATGCTGGAGACGCTGATCCACAAGGAGAAGTTCTACGAGCTGTGCGACCGGTACGGCATCGACCACCCGGCCACGGTGGTGTACCACAAGGGCATGGGCCACGCGTTCGAGCTGCCCTTTGACGGCCCCTTCGTGGTCAAGCCCGCCGAGTCGGACACCTACTGGAAGCACCCCTTCCCCACCCAGAAGAAGGCCTACATCCTCCAGACCCGGGCGGAGGTGGACGCGGTCATCGACCAGATCTACGGGGCGGGGTATGAGGACGCGCTGATCCTCCAGGACTTCATCCCCGGGGACGACAGCTTTATGCGGGTGGTGACCAACTACTCCGGCGCGGACGGGAAGGTGCGCCTCATGTGCGTGGGCCACGTCCTGCTGGAGGAGCACACCGGCCACGCCATCGGCAACCACGCGGTGATCATCACCGAGCCGGAGCCGGAGCTGTGTGAGAAGCTGCGGGGCTTCCTGGAGGCCATCGGCTTTGTGGGCTTCTCCAACTTCGACATCAAGTACGACCAGCGGGACGGCAAGTTCAAGGCCTTTGAGATCAACTGCCGCCAGGGCCGCAGCAACTACTACGTCACCGGCGCGGGGTACAACCTGGCCAAGTACCTGGTGGAGGATGTCATCGAGCACAAGCCCTGCGCCTTGACCGTGACCCAAAACCGCCATCTGTGGTGGGTCATCCCCCCCAAGGTGGCCTACGACTACGTCAATCCCCGGTACCACCAGGAGATGCGCGCCTTGGAGCGGGCCAATGCCGCGGTCAACCCCCTGTTCTACCGGCCGGACAACGGCCTGATGCACAAGCTGCGCATCCTCCGGGGCCAGCACCGCTACGTGGGCTGGTATGCCTCGTGCATGGAGAAAGTAAAATGACAAAACAGCGCCTCGGCATTTTGGGCGGCATGGGCCGGGGGGGGGGGGGGGGGGGGGGGGGGGGGGGGGGGGGGGGGGGGGGGGGGGGGG
>NZ_CAXSQB010000004.1:16773-138590 GCF_964239415.1 Clostridium sp. ATCC BAA-442
CAGGGCCCCCCCCACCCGGCTTGCGCCGTGCGGGGACCCCGATGATCTCATCTGCTCGGGGCAAATGAATTGCCCCGGCATCAAGGTTTTGGCCGTCGGCCAAAACGCTTGTGACGCCGCACTCGCGGCGTCGGGTCCCATGCCGCTGCATGACAGGAGGGACGGGTATGTCTGAACAGCGCCTCGGCATTTTAGGCGGCATGGGCCCCCAGGCCACCCAGGACTTCTACCAGCGGATTCTGGATCGCACCGACGCCTCCTGCGACCAGGAGCATCTGCCCACTCTGATCTGGAGCGATACCTCCATGCCCGACCGCACCGCCGCCATCCTGGGCGGGGACGCGGAGGGCTGCTACCGCCGCCTGCTGGACGGGGCCAGGCTGCTGGAGCGGGGCGGCTGCACCGCCCTGGCCATCCCCTGCAACACCTCCCACTACTTTGCCGACCGGCTTCAGGGGGATATCGCCATCCCCCTCATCCACATGCCCCGGGAGACCGTGGGCGTGCTGGCGGCGGACGGGAAAAAGCGGGCGGGTATCCTGGCCACCGACGGCACGGTTCAGACCGGCATCTACCAGAGGGAGTGCGCCGCCCGGGGCATGGAAGGCGTGACGCCCCCCGCCGACGTGCAGAAGCTGGTCATGAGCATCATCTACGACGAGATCAAGCGGGGCGAGAAGGGCTCCCGGGAGAAGTTCGCGGCCATCGACCGCTGGCTGCGCGCCTCCGGCTGCGACGCGGCCATCCTGGGCTGTACCGAGCTGTCCGTCTACCGCACCTACCACGGCCTGCCCGACTACTATCTGGACGCCATGGAAATCCTGGCGGAAAGGTGTATCACCGCCTGCGGCTACCGGCTGCGGATGGTGTAGTGGGAGAGGGGCGGGCGGAGAGGAGCCCCGCCCCTGCCTTTGTACCCGAAGAGGCCGATGCCCACATCGGCCCGCGCGTTCGGCCTTCCCAAAAATGATTGACTGGTGGTGAATCCGTATGTCCAACCGAACCCGTCTGCCCTTGGGGGACTATTATCAGCTCCTGCTCCGCCATGGACTGCTGGCGGACGCGGCCCCCCTGGCCGCCGACCTGACCCACCCGGTGTCCCTGGTGTCCTGTGACTCCAAGCTGGTCATCCCCAACACCCTCTTTGTCTGCAAGGGGGTCAAATTTAAGGAGGAGTACCTCTGCTCCGCTATGGAACAGGGGGCCTTCGCCTATGTCAGCGAGCGGGAGTATCCCGCCGTCCCCCTGCCCTGCATCCGGGTCACCGATATCCGGCAGGCCATGGGCCTCTTGGCCGACCGGGCCTACGGCCATCCCTCCGGGGCGCTGCGGATCACCGGCATCACCGGCACCAAGGGCAAGACCACCACGGCCTATTATATTAAGTCCATCGTGGATGCCTGGCTGGCCGGACAGGGCCACCGGGAGAGCGCCCTGCTGTCCACCATCGTCACCGACGACGGGGTGGAGCGCAGGCCCGCCAAGCTGACCACGCCGGAGCCGCTGGATCTCCAGCGCCACCTCTGGAACGCGGTGTCGGCGGGGGCGGACTATCTGACCATGGAGGTGTCCAGCCAGGCCCTCAAGTACGGCCGGGTGATCGGGGTGGAGCTGGCCTGCGCGGTGTTTCTCAATATCGGGGAGGACCACATCTCCCCGGTGGAGCACCCTGATCTGGAGGACTACCTCAACTCCAAGCTGCTGATCTTTCGGCAGGCCCGGAGCGCCTGTGTCTGCCTGGACTGCGACCATGTGGAGCGGGTGCGCGCCGCGGCGGCCGCCTGCCCCCGGGTGGTGACCTTCTCCCAGAAGTTCCCCTCCGCCGACGTGTACGGCGCCCAGGTGCGCAAGGAGGGGGACCGCATTGCCTTCCATGTGCGCACCCCCCGCTATGAGCGGGAGCTGGCCATTTCCACACCGGGCCTGTTCAATGTGGAAAACGCCCTGGCCGCCGTGGCGGCGGCGGAGGTCTACGGCATTCCCGCCGAGGCGGTGGCCGCCGGACTGGTGCGGGCCTTCGTGCCCGGCCGCATGGAGCACTATGTCAGCGCCGACGGGGAGATTTCGGTGATTGTGGACTACTCCCACAACGGCATGAGCCTACAGAACGCCCTGCGCTCCGTCCGGGCGGAGTACCCCGGCCGGGAGCTGACCGTCCTCTTCGGCTGCACCGGCGGCAAGGGCATCGACCGCCGGGAGGGCATGGGCAACGCCGCCGGAGAGTGGGCCGACCGGATTATCCTCACCGAGGACGACCCCGGCCCCGAGGAGGTGGAGGCCATCTGCGCCGATATCGGCGTGTTCCTCACTGCCCACGGCAAGGATTACACCGTGATCCCCAACCGGGAGGCGGCGGTGGAGACCGCCATCCTGGGCGCCCGCCGCCCGGCGGTGGTGTTGCTGGCGGGCAAGGGATGCGAGGAGGCCCAGAAGCGGAAGAACGGCCCGGAGCCCTGCATCCCGGACGGGACGCTGGCCCGGCGGGCGCTGGACAAGTACAATGCTGGATAAGTGGTTCGCAGCCGCCGGGGCCGCCGCCTGGGGCGGCGTGGCCTTCCGGCGGCTGCTTCCGTTTTTGTCCACCGGTGCCCGGGAGAAGGTGGAAACCCTCTGCCCCGCTCCAGAGACTGTCCTGGTGGCGGCCTTCCCCTACTACGCCGGGGAGCGGCCGGGCAACCTGTCCCTCTACGCCCGGGGGGAGGACTACCACCGGGTGCTCACCCGGCGGCTGAATACGGTGTGTGATGCCCTGCGCCGGAAATACCCGGGGGAATCGTTTGTCCCCGCCGCCGACAACTCCCCCCTACCGGAGCGGGAGGCCGCCTGGCTGGCAGGCATCGGCCTGCGGGGGAAAAACGGCCTGCTGATCCTGCCGCCCTACGGCACCTATGTATTTCTGGGTACCATTCTCACCGGGGCGGCGCTGGACGTGCCGGAGCGCCCCGCCGCGCCGGACTGCCCCGGCTGCGGGGCCTGCCGGGCGGCCTGTCCCGCCGGGGCCCTGGGAGAAGGGGGGCCGGATGTGTCCCGCTGTCTGTCCGAGCTGACCCAGAAAAAGGGGGCGCTGACGGAGGAGGAGACCGCCCGGCTGAGGGTCCACCCGTTGATTTGGGGCTGTGACTTCTGCCAGCGGGCCTGTCCCTACAATGCCGCCCCGGCCCACTCGCCGCTGCCCGAGTTTTCCACATCTCTGGTAGACGCTCTGGAAAACTCCGATCTCGAGGGGCTCACCAACCGCACGTTCCGGGACAAGTACGGGGGCCGGGCCTTCGCCTGGCGGGGCCCCGGCCCTCTGCGGCGCAATCTCGGGCTGAAAGAGGAATAAAACCGCCTTTCCCGTCCAAACTAGCAGTAAAGTTTGGGAGAAAGGCGGTTTTGTCATGCAAGTACGCGATCTTATGAACCCCAGCGTGGTCTCCATCACCCCCAGCGAGTCGGCCTCCCTGGCGGCCCGGCTCCTGTCCCGGCACAACGTGGGCTCCCTGCCCGTCTGCGGTGAGGACGGCGGCCTGCGGGGCATTGTCACCGACCGGGACATCATCCTGCGCTGCGTGGCGGCGGAGGAGGACCCCCTCAAGACCCAGGTGAAGGACATCATGACCCGCAACTGCGCGGTGGTGTCCCCCGACGACGACGCCAGAGAGGCCACCCGGATCATGGCGGCCAAGCAGGTGCGCCGCCTCCCCGTGCTGGAGGGGGGCAAGGTGGTAGGGATGGTCTCTCTGGGGGATCTGGCCCAGTGCCGCCAGTTTGACATGGAGGCCAGCAAGGCCCTCTGCGAGATCTCCGACCAGGTAAAGCACGGCTACGTGGAGTAGTCGTTTCCCCGGCAGACTGAAAAACCGCCCCCGGAGCATGCTCCGGGGGCGGAAATCATGTTGCGGCAATCAGCCCTTTTTCTTGGAGGCCTCGCGCATGCGGGCCGCGTGGTCCAGCAGGCGCTTGCGCAGGCGCAGGGATTCGGGAGTGACCTCCAGCAGCTCGTCATCGGCCAGAAACTCCAGGCACTGCTCCAGGCTCATCTGGCGGGGCGGGGTGAGACGCAGGGCGTCGTCGGAGCCGGAGGCGCGCATGTTGGTCAACTGCTTCTTTTTGCAGATGTTAACCGAGATGTCCTCCTGCTTGGGGGTCTCGCCCACCACCATGCCGGCATAGACGGGCACGCCCGCGCCGATGAACAGCACACCACGCTCCTGGGCGTTGTAGAGGCCGTAGGTGACGCTCTCGCCGGTCTCGAAGGACACCAGGGAGCCGGAGTTGCGGCGCTGGATCTCGCCCTTCATGGGGGCATAGGAGTCAAAGACCGAGGCCATGATGCCCTCGCCCTTGGTGTCGGTGAGGAACTCGTTGCGGTAGCCGAACAGGCCGCGGGAGGGCACCAGGAACTCCAGCTTCATCCGATCACCCACCGGAGTCATCTCCAGAAGGTCGCCCTTGCGGGCGCCGATCTTCTCGATGACCGCGCCCACGCTGTCGCTGGGTACGTCCACCACCAGACGCTCCACCGGCTCGCACATTTTGCCGTCAATCTCCTGGTAGAGCACGCGGGGGGGGGAGACCTGGAACTCGTAGCCCTCCCGGCGCATGGTCTCGATGAGGATAGACAGGCTCATCTCGCCCCGGCCCGCCACGTTGAAGGCGTCGGTGGAGTCGGTCTCGGTGACCCGCAGGGACACGTCCTTCATGGTCTCGCGGAACAGCCGCTCCCGGATCTGGCGGGAGGTGACGAACTTGCCCTCCTTGCCCGCGAAGGGGGAGTCGTTGACGGAGAAGGTCATCTCGATGGTGGGGGCGGAGATCTTCACGAACTCGATGGGCTCCACCGCGTCGGGCGCGCAGATGGTGTCGCCGATGGTGATCTCGCCGATGCCGCTCATGGCGATGATGTTGCCGGCGGTGGCCTCGGTCACCGGCACCCGGCCCAGGCCGTCAAACTGATAGAGGGCGGTGGCCTTGGCCTTCTGAGGCGCGGCGTCGGGCTGGTGGAAGTTGCATACCGCGATCTCCTGGTTCTGCTTTACAGTGCCCCGCTCGATGCGGCCGATGGCGATGCGGCCCACAAACTCGTTGTAGTCAATGGAGGAGACCAGCATCTGGAAGGGGGCCTCCGTGTCCGCCTCCGGGGCGGGGATATAGTTGAGGATGGTCTCAAACAGGGGCACCAGGTCGGTGCCGGGCACGTCGGGGGAGTAGGAGGCGGTGCCCTGGCGGCCGGAGCAGAACAGGGTTGGGGACTCAAACTGCTCGTCGGTGGCGTTCAGATCCAGCAGCAGCTCCAGCACCTCGTCCATGACCTCGTGGATGCGCTGGTCGGGGCGGTCCACCTTGTTGACCACCACGATGACCTTGTGGCCCAGCTCCAGTGCCTTGCTCAGCACAAAACGGGTCTGGGGCATGGGACCCTCGGCGGCGTCCACCAGCAGGATGACGCCGTTGACCATCTTGAGGATCCGCTCCACCTCGCCGCCAAAATCGGCGTGGCCCGGCGTGTCCACGATGTTGATCTTCACGTCCTTGTAGTGGACGGCGGTGTTCTTGGCCAGAATGGTGATGCCGCGCTCCCGCTCCAGATCGTTGGAGTCCATGACGCGCTCCACCGTGGCCTGGTTCTCGCGGTAGATGCCGCCCTGCTTGAGCATTTCGTCCACCAGGGTGGTCTTGCCGTGGTCGACGTGGGCGATAATGGCGACGTTTCTCAGCTTCGTATCTTGCAAAGTGGTGCACCTCTCAATTTATTCCGAAATCTGTCCATATCATTGAAAGCTCGACCACATATTATACCGTAGAACAGTAACGCGCGCAACTGATTTTGCAAAAAAAACGCCCAAATCGGGGGACAAAAACACCCCTTGCCGTTGACAGGCGCGGGGAATTGGGGTACAATATCAAAGCATCTGCGCGCCAGTTTTTCCACAATTTCATATGCGCCTGTAGCTCAGCAGGATAGAGCGACCGCCTCCTAATAATCAGGTCATCAAAGTCCTGGGAGGCGGATCGCTCCATCCTTGACCATGAAAAATCGAATATGTCTCCGTAGCTCAGTTGGATAGAGCACACGCCTCCTAAGCGTGGGGCCGGCAGTTCAAATCTGCCCGGGGACGCCATAAATGCCGTAACCGCAAGAGGTTGCGGCATTTTCCTTATCTTTTTTCGCTACGAGGATTAGAACAGATTTCCTTTTTATCATTGGTTAGAGTGGAGACTTCTTACTCCCATCTGCTCAAATTTCCATCACAGGACTCGAACGATTTTTATGCCAAACTTGAAAAAACTGCTCATTTTGCTAATGAGCACTGCCGCAGCATTTTATGTCGTCTCATGCTTTCCTGTGTATTTATGCACCAATCAGTTTTTTTGCTAACTGATTCATAATCTGTTCTCCATACTGCTCAACAAACTTTTTCGTGAAGGCATCCATGAGTTCGGGTTTAGCCTCCAATTGCTTCAGCAGAATTTCAGAGTCAGGTTCAGCAACGGCGCTTTCTGCGCGAAGCCTTTGCTCAACGCCACGCAAATCCGCGTTCGCATAAAAGGCCATTTCGAATTTCTGGGCGTTGACCTTCCGATCCTCATCCAAGATGTGTGCGTAAACTTGGGTAACCATGTCGCTTTGTGCATGACCGGTATCACCCTGCGTTGCCTTAACATCTCCCTTATTGATTTTCAGCTTATAAGTTGTGCTGGAGTGACGGAGAGAATGAAAAACAACATTTGGAAGACCAGCGGATTTTTTCAATCGTTCAAACTGATTTCCAATAATCCGATCTTCACAGGGGCGGCCCGTTTCCTGCGCCAAAACCAGATTGTAGTCGATATAGTCATCGCCCATAAACTCCTTGAGCTTGTCCTGCTTCTCTTTCCATTCCCGCAAGATAAAGGCAAGAGTTCGCGGAATCCAAACCTTACGAATGCTGCTTTCTGTTTTAGGCTTTTTCAAAACGAGCCGCGTAGAAGACTTCCCGCCCATCAAGCGCGGGAATACAAAGAGGATGTCCTTTTCGCCAACTGCGTTGATAGCCTTCTGGTCAACACGGGCCAGCTCTTTTTCAATCCAGACGAAGGCATCATCCCGAGCGATTTCTTCATCTGATATATGAACACAGTCCCATGTAAGGCCGGTGATTTCGCCCATCCGCATGGAGCAGGCAAAGGCCAGGTTGATTGCGACATACAGCTTTCCATCCGAGCAGTGGTTGAGAGCATCTCGAATAATATCGGCAGTCCAGATGGCTCTGACCTTTTTCTCCCGCTTGGGCAAGATTGCATCCTCGAACGGATTTTTACCAATAATGTCCCAGCGGACAGCCTGATGAAATGCACAGCGCATCAGCTTAATAATCTTTTCAATGGTGCATGGCGTAACAAAGTCTGTCCGTGCATGTCTGTATGGAGTTTCGATTGGAGGCGTTTTCTGCAGCTTCTGGATGAATTGGTCCACTGACCTGCGATTGATGTCCTGCACAATTTCGTCCCCAATCAACGGGTTAATGTAATTGCTGATTAAGCCATTATTAGAAGCATAAACAGACAGTCCCCATCTTTTGGTTCCATATAGTTCTACAAAGTCTCGCAGAAAATCTTTTACGGTCAGT
The DNA here is from genome assembly GCF_964239415.1 of Clostridium sp. ATCC BAA-442. Classification (NCBI taxonomy): domain Bacteria; kingdom Bacillati; phylum Bacillota; class Clostridia; order Eubacteriales; family Clostridiaceae; genus Clostridium; species Clostridium sp. ATCC BAA-442. The sequence goes on from NZ_CAXSQB010000004.1 coordinate 24,366, forward strand.
TCACTGGGCGGAATAAAAGTGCCGTTATTGATCTCATTTTCCACCGCGGCTTTCCGCTTCAACGCCTCTTTTTTGGTTATAAAAGTTTCCCACTTCTGTTTCTTCTCACCTTTTGAGTCATCATAGGTGTAGACAACAGCATATTTCTTACCGCGTTTCTGTATTGATGCCATAGTTGTAGGCTCCCTTCCAAATCAATCGGAACCATCAAGCCATTCGTCAAAGGACTTTCTGGAAATCCTCAATTTAGTCCCTATGCGTACAGATTTGAATGCTCCGCTGGCGCACAGGTTATAAATGGAGCGTTTGCTGACGCCCAGGATCTCAGCAGCCTCTGAAACGGAATAGCTCCGTTTTTCTGCATTATTCCGATCTGTGTTTTCAAGAAATTGTTTATCAGCCACGAATAGCCTCCTTTCTGTGTGGCCGACAAAGAAGCCTACGATTCCCTACATATATCATATACGCTTTCTCTGCCGCCACATCAACAAAAAAGTAAAAAACAAGGCGTTCGATTCCAAATATTTAAGTAAGCTGTCCCAGGTCACTTCCTGCGCCGGGGCTTTCCGCCGCGTATTGCCAGGGCCTGCTATGCAGTATTTCAACCGTGGGTGAGCACACAAAGTCTCCGCACACTATCCGCGCTCCCTGTATAACCCCTGAAACAGAGTTATTCTTTTTTCAAAGTACAAAGGCGTACAGATCAGCATGGAACATCCTGCTATATCTGTACGCCCTATAAATAGGAAAATGGTGCAGGAATTTCTGCACACATTACATGCTTTCTCAAAAACTTTTGAGAAAGTAAAAGCACGCGCCCGAAACACCAAATATAGATATTCATTCTTGACTAAATCAATATATTGTGCTATCCTGTACTTGTAATTGATTTTTGTGCGTTCCCCATGTGGGATACAGATCTTGTATCTGTACGGCAAGGCTCAAAGCCCTGCATTGCACACGCAGTTAAGATTGTATTTGTGCCAGTAGTATTGCTGCGCCCATTCGGGCCAGTATATTACTGGCTTTTTTTATTTTTCGGGGTTTCCCCATCAGCGAGGATGACATTGGTTCATAGGCAACTATGGACAACAGGCGTTTTGCCCTTTGTCATGCTCGCTTTTTTGTCGCCCAAATGCCGGAAACGGCTTTGAGGATATATCAAACTACAGAAAGGCAGGTAACACGCATGAATGTAAAAAAGCGAAGGCAGGAGCCTAGGGCAAAAAGGAAATGGCCTTTGGAGAACTGGCAGCATCAGAAGGTGCCCAAATCCAGCCAAGTCCATAGTCCAATGATTCGAGTACACGCTATTCCCCGCCGAACACGGAGGGGGTGCTAAAGATGCCGGCGAGCAATGTAGCCGCCGAAAAGCGAAGTCAACCCCAAATTTTGGTGGAAACGGCGGGCCTGTCCGAAGAGAAATGGCTTGCATACCGCCGGAAAGGGATTGGCGGCAGTGATGTGGCGGCTCTGCTGGGAATTTCACCCTGGCGGACGGCAAGAGACCTCTACTTTGACAAGTTGAATATTGTAGCGGTCGAAGATAATGAGGACAACTGGGTTGCTCTGGAAATGGGGCACCTGTTGGAGCCGTTGGTGGCGAAGATATTCCAACACCGCACAGGGTACAAGGTCTATCAGATCAAAAAAATGTTCCAGCACCCACAGTATTCGTGGATGCTGGCCGATGTGGACTATTTTGTGGAATTGCCGGATGGCAGTACCGCAATTCTGGAGATTAAAACGACAAATTATAACGCAAGGGATAACTGGTGGCTAAACGGTGAAGAAACTGTTCCCGTCTATTATGAAACCCAAGGGCGGCACTATATGGCTGTCATGAATGTGGATCGCTGCTTCTTCTGCTGCCTGTATGGCAACAACGAGGAAGAAACCATTATTCGTGAAATCCGGCGGGATGAGTCCTATGAGGAGGAGATGATTTTCCTGGAGCAGTATTTCTGGGAAAACCATGTTCTTACCAGGACGCCGCCGCCTTATACCGAAGATGGTGATCTGGTGCTTGAAAGCGTGCGCCGGCATACGGGCTCCGCGGATCAGGATGCCCCCGTTGTAACGCTTGATTTGAGCCTGACAGCCAAATTGATGCGCTATCTCCAGCTCCAAGAGCAGAAGAAACTCACGGAAGCAGGCAGCAAAGAGATCGAGGCGGATATGAAGCGGCTGAAGGCGGCGCTGGTTGCGGAAATGGGCAAGAGCTGCAAGGCCGTTTGCCAACAGGATGGGGTGAACTATATTGTCACCTACAATCCAGTGAGAACGCCCGGCATTGACAAAGACAATCTGATACGGCTGAAGCTGGACCACCCTGATATTTACGAGCAGTATGTAACCGTTTCAGAATCCCGAAGGTTCAGTGTGAAAATTGATACCAAGACGGCATGAGAAAGGAGGAAAATGATTTGATCCATAGAGGAACTTATGATGGGACAATTTACTATAATCCTGCAAATAAGTTCTGCATCATCAGTGTAAAAACCGCGGAGAAGGATGTACCCGAAGAAGCCAGGTCTATCCGCCGACGCAAGGATCATCTGATTCGGTTTGTGGCAACCGGCTACGAACTGCCCCGCACAGATGCGGTAGAACTGGAACTGGATGGCGAATGGAAAAAAGGAAAGTATGGGATGCAGCTTCAGGTGGAGCAGTGGCATGAAATTGTCCCTCAAACCAAGAGTGGAGTGGAAGGCTATCTGGCCTCTGGCCTTATCAAAGGCATTGGGCCGGCGCTCGCCAAACAGATCGTATCACGCTTCGGCGTGGAGACACTGGACATTCTGCAAAATCGCCCGGAGCGGCTGCTGGAGATCAAGGGCATCACGGAGAACAAGCTGGAGGCCATCAAGACCTCATATGCAGAGAGCCGGATGTTGCAAGACCTGATGACGCTGCTCTCCCCGTTCAAGATTACACCGAAAACAGCGCAGAAGATTTATCAGTTTTTCGGCCCGGCCAGCGTGGACATTTTGAAAAAGAGTCCGTTTGAGCTTTGCCAAATATCCGGTTTTGGCTTTTTAAGGGTGGATGCCATCGTTCAGAAAAACGGAGGCGACCTGCGCGCCCCTATGCGAATCAAAGGCGCCTTGTTCTGGGCGTTGGAGGATAGCAAGGGGAAAAACGGACATTTGTTTTTGACCAGTGAGGCTTTGCAAAAAGAGGCGCTCCAATTACTCAACGCTAAAATCCCTATTCCTTCGCTTCGGCTCCATGCACAAGAGGTCAGCGATGTCCTCGAAGATATGATCCTGCATGGAGAGGTCGTATCCGTCAAAGGAGACATTTATCTTCCCCGTGTGTTTGCACAAGAGGATGAAACCGCCCGCCGGATTGCGATGCGTGTGGTGGAGCCTCCTGCTCCGGAGAAGATCGAACAAATTTTGGAGCAGGTCAAACGAGAAATTGGATTGGCGCTGTCCTCAAAACAGGAAGCGGCTGTGTATGCAACCTATCGCCACAATCTTTCCATCATCACAGGCTCCCCGGGCACCGGCAAGACAACCGTGCTGAAAACAATTTTGGAGGTCTACCGCCGCCTGCATCCCCAGGGAGAGATCGCCTTGATGGCGCCGACAGGCCGAGCCAGCCGGCGTATGGCGGAAAGCACCGGGGTTGATAAGGCCAAAACGCTGCACAGCATTTTGGGGCTCGCCAGCGAGGAAGATGAAATAAAACGCAACAACACCCAAGAGCCGCTTTCGGCCGATTTGATCATTGTGGACGAGTTTTCCATGGTGGACATGTGGCTGGCAAATAAATTTTTCTCACGCATCAAAGGTGGAGCACGGGTCATTCTTGTCGGAGACCCGGATCAGCTTCCCAGTGTAGGCGCCGGGAATGTGTTCCGCGAACTGATTGACTGCGGCCTTATCACCGTGACGGTGCTGGATCAGATTTTCCGTCAGTCCAAGGACAGCCTGATCGCCTACAACGCCAAATTCATTAACGAAGGCAACACCAAGCTGTACTACGGCCAGGATTTCGTTTTCATGGCAAGCAACAATCAGGCGGAAGCCGCTGAACGAATTGTTGCCCGCTACTGCCGGGAGATCGAGGAAAGTGGGATTGACCGGGTGCAGATCCTGTCGCCTTTCCGCTCGGATGGCGCGGCCTCTGCGGAACAGCTCAACGAAGCGATCCGCGAAGTGGTTAACCCGTTCCGTTCCGCCGAGGAAGAAATCAAAATCGGTGTCAAGGTATTCAGGGTCAATGACCGGATCATGCAGACCAAAAACACTGCCAAGGTATCCAATGGCGACCTGGGATTCATCCGCTATATCAAAAATGATGAAGATGGAACTCGCGTTGGACTTGACTTCGGTGTGGGCCGTGAGTTGGAGTACGGCATAGAGGATATGGTCAATCTGGACCTCGCCTATGCCACCACGATTCATAAAGCAATGGGCAGCGAGTACGATACGGTCATTATGCCGCTCTTAAAGGCACATACTGTCATGCTCTATCGAAATCTGCTCTACACTGGCATTACCCGCGCAAAAAAGCGTGTGGTGCTCATCGGTCAAAAGCAGGTACTGTTCATGGCAATCCATCGCAACGAGATCGGCAAACGCAACACGCTTCTGGGTGAGCGCATCCACCTGTACTATAAGGCGTACGCCCGGCGGGCCGGTATTCCCGTTCCGGCGGACTTGGAAAAAGAATTGAAGCACGCAGGCTAAAAATGTGACGCAAGGTGCAGAAAAATGCCCGGCGTCCCCTATTTATTATACAGGAAGGAGTTTATGAAGATGAGTGACAACAACAATAATGCAAAAACGATGTACGAGGCCGTTCCTGCCGCTGCGGAACTGAACAAGGTACCGGGGTTTGATCCGCTGAAGTTCCTCCGGCGTGCCGGGGACTCCATGAAATTGGACTTACCCTATCAGAAACTCTGGTTCCGAATGGCACACCCCAACGGGCGTATGCGTCTGACGGCCATGAGGATCACAGAGCAGATGGCGATTTTCGAGGCCAAGGTATTTCTGGACCGCAGTGACGCGGAGCCGTTCAGCGTGAGCGTTGCCCAGCAGACCATGCAGGATAGCAGGGACTTTGTGAAGGCAGCTCAAAATGAGGCGTTGAGCCAGGCCCTTTCGGACGCTGGATTTGGCATCCAGCTTGTGAGCGCCGACACTCATGCCGCTTCCGTACAGAAAGCGGCGCCTGTGAGTAAAACGCAGCCCTCTGCCATTACTCCGCCTGTGAGCACTGTGTTGCCGCAGGAGCCCTCCAGCGCCTCGCAGAAGGCCGCTGTTCTTTCCGAGGGTAATTCCGTTTCCGGGGGCACACAAACGCCACAGAGGGCATCTGAAAACGCAGAAACAGCAAGAACGAAGATTCAGCCTGCAGCAACTCCGGCCCATGAGCAGAGTTTGCCGGTAAGCCCTACTACAAACACGGATACGCTGCCAGCGGATTCCGCGCCAACGACAGAGCAGCCGGAAAACAGCAAGACAGCGGAGGAATTGCCAATTCATCTCCCTGCGGAAGAACTGCCAGTTCAGCGCCCTGCGGAGGATCTGACAGTCGCCAAGGAGGCACAGGAGGTCCCCGAAGCCAAAGTCGTACAAGAGGCCCCTGCATACACCCCGGATATGCCAGTAGAGGATATTCTGAAGGTGATGACGCTGGAACAGGCACAGGAGGTCGTTGTGGACAGCGGCGTATGCCGGGGGCTGACTATCGCAGAGGTGGCGAAGAAGCGGCCTGTCAATCTGCGTTTCTATTTGACTCCGGGCAACAAAAGCAAGGACAACATCGTTCGGGCTGCTGCCCAACTGGTCCTCAATTCACTTCAAAAGGCTGGTTGATGCGAAGCCCTGGCTCGGGTATGAAGGGAGGAATGACAAATGGGCTCATACCCGGATGAATTTCCTTTCGGCATCATGGAAGTTGTCAATCTATTAAACCTACGCATCAGGCGTCAACAGGCGAACAGCGTCTATGTGGACTGCCCGTTCTGCGGTGACCGCCGGGGACGGATGAATGTCAATTTCGTCAAGAATGTCTGGCGGTGCAACTACTGCGATGCACATGGCGGAATGCTGGCGCTGTATGCTGAACTTAACCATACGACTACATCCGATGCCTACTGGGAGATTGCAGAAGCTCTGTGTGACAATATCCAAGAGGAACACGCACGCTCCGGGAATGAAGCCCAACAGCGGCCGGCCAGCCCAAGCCCTTCAACTTCAGGGGCCTGGGCTGCCCCTGCCGGCCATTCTTCTTCCGAGCGAAAAACAGTACCACAGTCGAATAAGGCCAGTCCAGCGGAGATCCACCAGACGCTATCCCTGCTGCTTGCTCAACTTACGCTGCGGCCGGCACATCGGGAACATCTGCGCTCCCCTAAACGCGGGCTGTCTGATGAACAGATTGACGCACTGGGATTTAAGAGCACCCCACCGCCTTTTCTATGCCGGTCTATTACAGAACGGCTGATCAAGCAGGGCTGCAAGGTGCAGGGAGTGCCGGGCTTTTACCAGGATAACGGTGGACATTGGACTATGGCTTTTTATCAAAAGACAGCCGGCATCCTGATCCCTGCCATCGGCTTTGACGGCATGTTGCAGGGATTCCAGATCAAACTGGATATACCGCTGAAAAACAAGGATGATCCGCCGGAAAAGCCGGGAGCAAAATATATCTGGTTTTCGTCTTCCTCAAAAAAGGGCGGGACAGGATCGGGCAGCCCGGTACATCTGGCAGGAAATCCATCTGCCCGTGTCGTTTATGTGATTGAAGGTCTTTTGAAAGCAGACATCTCCCATTGCCTGACCGGGCGCACTTTCGCCGCGATTGCCGGCGCCAATAACACCAGTCCGTTGGACGCTATGTTCGCGTTGCTGGCGCAGAGTGGTACAGAGGAGATTATCGAAGCCCATGACATGGACAAGTACAACAACAAAATGACCATGGCCGGGGCATCCAAAATTTACTTAATGGCGCAAAAGCACGGCATGAATTGCCGGCGGTTGACTTGGAATCCCAATTATAAAGGGTTTGATGACTGGCAGCTGGCTTTGCGCCAGGGCAGTCAGCGGCAAAAGGAAATTGAAAAGTTGAGTTTCAAAGAGCAGTATCTGCGCGGGCTGTGCAAGCTGGCCCACATTGAGGACTGCGTGGAACAGTGGCAGCACCGGGCCGAGCAAGACATCGGACTGACAGAGTATCTGGGGCTGACAGGGGAGGAACATAAAACCTTCCTGTGCGGCGGCCGGGACGCTCTTGCCGCCCTGTTGGAGCCACAGCGGCGAAAACAAAGGTTTGTACTTTATCAACTTCAACTGGACGAAGAGAACGCGATCCCATTTGCTTTCAAGGATATTACAGCGTTAAAAGCGGCTGGTTATGAACAGCCGCCTGCGGCGATGTACTATGTGGCAGGAAGTGGAGAAATCTACTGCCCAGCGGAGGAATCGGATGACACACTTTTGAAGCGCCTGTTTGCCGACTGCCGGGAGCGGCTGCCTGAAGGCTGCCGCGGGCGGCCAATGGCGGTTTCCGATGTAGTGGAACTGAATCACGGTGCCAAGCGGGCGTATTATTATGTAAGCGGACAAGACCAGTTTAGACAAGTAAAGTTTTCCCCTATGCTCGCAAAGAAGGAAATTCCAGAAAAGACACAAGAGAGGTTTTGATGGTTGTCGTGAGTGAGACAAAGGAGAGCCAGCTTTTGGCACTCCTGGAGCAATGCGTCCATCTGGACGCTGATGTGCGGCCCCGTACAGAAAAAGGCTTTTTCACGGTGACGGTTCCGCCGCCGTGGAACGGTTCAGCGCGCAGGGCGGCTCAAGCAATACAGGATCAAATCAAGGAATGGTCAAAGCAATATCCGAATGTGGTGTGTTACTGCTTTGACGGTTACAGTACATTGGTTTATGTGCTGTAAAACAATGTGGCAAAGGCATGGGATGGGCATTGGCCTGTTCCGTGCCTTTTTATGAAACGACGGAAAGGAGATCACTATGGGATATTTTTCAGAAATGGCGCTGAACAAGCAGGAGGAGCTCGGACTTCCCGCAGAACAGGTATCGGCAGGAAACGCCTTTGAGGATGAGGAAACTTTTGACGAGCTGCCGGTGCCGTCGGCCAGCCATTCAGCGGCTTCCCCTACCGTGGAAACGCCGTCATCGCCCGCATTTGATGCAGACGATGGGGCCGAGGAATTGGCGGAAATGAACGGAGACGATGCTTCCGAGGCAGCGGACACGGATGGGGAGGATGCCGGTAAAGAGCAGGAGGCACCCGCCAAGGCCGATGCAACCACCGATGCGGACGAGGAAAAACGCCGTGCCGAGCATGAGGCGGCTGAAGCCAAGCGTAAAGCAGAATGGGAAGCCCGGCAGGCTGAAAAGAAAAAGGCCGAGCAGGAGCAGCTGGAGCGTCTGGCCGCGATGAGCGACGACGAGGTGGTGAACGCCTCCATGCAGCGGGTCAACGCAGATACAGAAAAACTGACCCGGCGCAACATGAAAGAGTGTGTGGCAGAATTTATCCAGACCAAGTGCCTGGAGGATATTGCTTTCGCACGCCTCACCATGCACCCGCGCAAGTCAATGATCCACTGTTTCCAGTACATCAGCCGCAAGGCGTGGGACTACATTCAGGATGAACTCAAAGCAAGCGGCATTCAGCCAGGTCCGGGCAGCCAAGGGTATGGCTGTGATGTTCCGGACGATTTGTGCTACCAGTGGGCAGAGGATTATTTCCGCGACCCAGACGCCAAAGAGGATCATAAGGAAGAAGAAAAGTTTGTACCGAACCCCTACTATGGAAAAGGTTTCGCCAGAACCACCAAAAAGAAGCAGAAGGAAAAGAAAAAGGCAGAAGCCAAACCGAAGCCTGTGCAGAAGGAAAAGCCTGCCAACGATGGTCAACTATCGCTGCTGGATCTCGGCATGACAAAGGCAGGTTAAGGGGGGTGCAGCATGATTGCATATAAAGGATTTCTTCCCGGCCTGATTTGCAGAGGTTACCAGTTCAGGATGGGACTCAATGTAACGGAAAAGGCCAACTGCGCTCATAATGGCTTTCACTGTGCTGAGGACCCGCTGGATTGCTTGCGCTATTACGGAGATATAAACCACGCAGAATACTATATTGTCGATGCTGGCGGAGACATTGACGAAGATGGTGTCGATTCCAAAATTTCCTGTACAGAGTTGACAATTTTGAAACGGCTGACAAAAAAAGAACTCTTCCTCCATGGCCTTGCTTTTATGGCAGACCACCCGAAGCGGAAGTGGAACAGCAATATAAAGGTGGACAAAGCTGAAGCGTGGAATGGCTATGCAGCGGTGCGCGGCGCCGACCCTATTGCAAAAGGGACTCGGAACGGCGATGTACTTGCTTTTGCAAAAGAGGACGGCACTACCGGCGGCATCCAGCAGATCGTGGTGGCGGAGATTGACGGGAAAACGCTCCAACCAGGAATTTGGTATGGAGTGGAGCTTGAAAAAAGGATGGTGAACTAAATTGAAGAAATCTGCACTTCTGGCAATGCCGAAATTGACGGCAACGCCGGAGATGAAACAGGCAGCAATAGCGGATGAGCCGAAACAGCATGAAGGCCCCTATGGCTATCGCTATGTTGAACGGACCTACTATCCATATATGAACTGCGTCGTTCAGGATGGCATCCTCAAAGCGGCTTTTTATCTGCCGGAACATCTGCGGCTGGATGGCAACAATCCTGCTTATGAAGTGTTCCTTGACAAGAAAGCGCACCAGTTTCTGACTTACGACCATTTAGAGAAAAAATGGCGGGACGCCAAACTGGACAGGCTGAATTGGCCGGGGAGAAACTATTATGCCACCTGCTGGGCCAGTGAGAAAGATGCTGCCGTAGTACAGGACTATCTTTGTGGGGAACGCGGCGGTGATCTCGGTATCCTTGATTTTCAGAGAAATGTACGGGACGAACAGTTGGAGCAGAGGCATAAACGAATTACCGGCGCGTGGGATCAGGATCTGGCTCAGGTGCCTGAACTGCCCAAGGATTGGATGCGCTGGATTGATAAGGTGGCTGTGCGGGAAAATTTCATCTTCTATCGCTATAAACGCGGCGGAGCCCAAAACGGTTATTGTACCTTTTGTGGGAAAGAGGTCCCTATATCCGGGCATCCATATCACAATAAGAAAGGACGCTGTGCCTGCTGCCGGCATCCCATTGTATTCAAAGCCCTGGGGCGCGCCGGGTATATTCGGACAGAAAAGGACTATGCTTATCTGATTCAGCGGTGCAAGGATGGCTTTGTTCTCCGTGAATTCTGGGCAGAGAGGACTTACTGGAAAGACAGTCTGCCCTCTGGAAAGCCTTACTGGCATGAGTTTCGCCGTTCGATTTATGACCGCAGTGGAGAAATACGCTCTTACTATTGGGGCGTGTATTGCCAGCGGGAAACACGCTGGATTTCCGGTAATCCCTGCTACTATAGTTACTGTGGCAATCAGACAGGCAGGGTCTATGGCAAGAGCCTTCCCTGCATGGAACAGAAGGAGCTGTTCGGCACTGGCCTTGTGCAGTGGATACGCACCCATCCGGTGACTGATCCGGAAAAGTATTTGGCTGTTTGGAAGCGGATGCCGAAGATGGAGCAGATTTGGAAGGCAGACTTGCCGAGGCTGACAAAAGAATGCTTTGAACATTGTGATTCTGTGCGGGAACGGATACTCTATCCAAATGAGACGCGACTGATTCGAGCATTGGGATTAGACGGCCCCAAATTCCGCCGTCTGCGGCAGATAAATGGCGATACGGAAGACCTGGCATGGTTGCAGCTTGAAAAGCGGACCAATCAACGCATACCGGATGAACTGTTTCGCTGGTTTAAAAAAGAACGGATCAGCGCCAAAGATATTCTGTTCATCGCGGACCGCATGAGTCCGATTCAGATCCGAAACTATCTGCAAAAACAGAAGCCGTATTTTGACGGAAGTTGTCGGCAGGCGTTGACCACATGGCAGGACTACCTTGCTATGGCAGAGCGTCTGCATATCGACACCAGCGATGAAATTATCTATCGTGCGCGTAAATTGCGTCAGCGGCATGATGAACTGGTTATCCAGTGTGAGGCTGGAAGCCTGGAGCTTCAAGCAGAGAACATGGACAAGAAGTACCCCCATGTTCGCTCCATCTGCGAGGAATTGCAGAAAAAGTATGCCTATGCAGATGAAGATTATCTGGTCATTGCCCCTCAAAATACTTTTGATATTATCAAAGAGGGACGGATGCTTCACCATTGTGTCGGAAATGACGGCGCCGGCGAACGGTACTATGACCGCATCGAGCGCCGGGAGAGCTTCATCATGTTTCTGCGCCGAGCGGAGGAACCAGAAGATCCCTATTACACACTGGAGATCGAGCCGGACGGCACTGTGCGTCAAAAACGCACGCTGTTTGACCGCCAGCACGAGGACATCGAGCAGGCGACGGAATTTCTGCAGAAGTGGCAAAAAGTCATTGCGGCACGGCTTACAGGCCAAGATTTGAAGCTGGCCGCGCAGAGCCGCGTCCTGCGCAACGAGGAGTTTATCCAGATGAAGAAAGATCGGGTGGTCATCCATACCGGGCACCTTGCCGGCCATTTGCTGGCAGATGTGCTTTTGGCTGACTTGATGGAAAACAAAGAAATCGTGCAGCAGCAGGAGCTCCCTGCGGCTGCATGATACAGGTGCAATGGCCGGGCGTCCTTTGAGGGCGTCCGGCCAACTGTTGCAAGGAGGCTTTATGAGAAAAACATCTTTTGAGTACCACATCCACGGTTACCGCTATGCACCGGAGAGCTTCCACATCTATAAAGGACTGCCGGGGCAGGAAAAGACGGAACTCCCCCTGTCGGATGAGCAGCGTTATCAGATGGGGTATCTTTATCTGACACAGGGCATCAAGAGCGCCGTAGACTATGTGAAGCATATCGAGCGGGAGCGGGAACGCAAGTGCCGCCTGTATATGACCTACGGCTTTATGCTCAAAGAAAATCCGCGCAGTTATGTGTACTGTGCGGACCTGCGATGCAGGGAGAACGACCCGCCGGCGGTGCGCCTGCAGACCCTGCGCGCATTCCGGGAGCATCTGGCCCAGAGCGAAGGCCGTATTGAGCAGAGCGTGGAGTGCGAACTGGATGGGCGTTACCGCCCTATCCATATGCGAAAGAATTATGTGACTGCGGACTTTGACCGGCCCATTGTGGCCTGGCTGAATATCAGATAGAAGGAGAAGAAAATGAAACAGATTGGAAATTTAGCAATCGTCTGCGCCCAGCGGCCTGATGTGTTGATGCAGATTTACGGTGGGACCGTGAGCATCCATGCGGGCGAAGGGCCGGAGCGGGCCACCCTCTCCACTGCGTGGGAGGATGACGACGCCATTCAGGACATGATCAGGGAATTAAACTTTGGGCGCTATGCCGCCCATCCACGGAAGAAGGAAGAAGGTGCAGCATGATTAAAAATTTGAATCAGCTCAAACGCAGGCTGCGGCCGGGCACACGCCTGGAGGTCACCGGCCACTGCCGGCCCGGATGCATCGGCCAACTGCGGGAGGTCACATGGGTCAATACCCAGGGTGTTTACACCAAAATCCTCAATCCGCCCGATCCGCGCATCAATGCGGCAAACGATGGGCGGGGCTCCATAATGTGGTGGGGTGCAGCCAGCACCTGGTCATTTGAGGACGGTGTGTGCAGTTCATATATGAATCAAACAAAGACGGCGGAAACGCTGATTATGGCGTTCCGCGTTTTGGATGAGGAGGCGGCCTGATGGAACAGAATACTTTGAGAAAGCAGCGGGAGCTGACCGACCGGCTCAACCGCTACCGCAACGAATACTATAACTACAACAATCCCAGCGTCAGCGATGAGGTCTATGACCGGCTCTTTGACGAACTTCACAAACTGGAACAGGAGACGGGCATCCAGATGTCGAACTCTCCCACTGTCACCGTGGGCTATCCCGTGGTAGGCAAGTTAGAGAAAACCGCCCATAAAATCCCGCTTCTTTCTCTGGATAAAGTAAAAAGCAGCGTGGATTTGTGCCGGTTTATGGGCGAGCATCAGGTGATGATCATGCTCAAGTTGGACGGCCTTACCATCAAACTGACCTATGAGAACGGCGAACTGGTGGAAGCGGCCACACGGGGCGATGGTGATGAGGGTGAGATCGTCACTCACAACGCCAGAGCAATCAGTGGGATTCCAGCCCATATTCAGTACCCGGGGCGTCTGGTAGTCACCGGTGAGGCGTTTATCCGTCCCCGTGATTTCGAGCGTCTGAACACTTCGATAGTGGATGAGAATGGTGAAACCTACAAGAATGGCCGTAATCTGGCGGCTGGCTCGGTGCGCCTGCGGGATGCCGGCGAGTGCATGGAACGGTGTGTGACCTTCATGCCCTTCAATGTTCTGGAGGGTTTTGATGACCTGCCCCGCAAGTCGGAACGCCTCAAAGAAATTCGGCCGCTGGGCTTTACTCCGTGCAAGTATCTGGTGACGAAGCGGCCATTGACGCAGGCGGAGACCGAGGACGGCATCAAGCAGCTGCAGCAGTATGCAAAAGACAGCGATATTCCCATCGATGGCATCGTTGTAACCTACAATGATATTGCCTTTTCCAAAAGATGCGGGCGCACAGGACATCACTATAAGGACGGTCTGGCGTTCAAATTTGAGGACGAGCTGTTTAAGACAACACTTCGTTCCATCGAGTGGACGCCGGGACGGACTGGTGAGATTGCGCCTGTAGCCATCTTTGCTCCAGTAGAAATCGAAGGATGCGAAGTGACACGGGCCAGCCTGCACAATCTGTCCTTCATTGAGGATCTGGAGCTGATGCCGGGCAACCGCATACTGGTCAGCAAGCGGAATATGATCATTCCGCATGTGGAGGAAAACATGGACAGGGGCGGTTTCAATCTGGAAGCGGCGTTCCCGCACCAGTGCCCCTGCTGCGGTCAGCCTACCCGCGTTCATGAAACCAAAGGGCGGGATGAAAACGGCAAGGAGCGGATCATCAAGACTCTGTTCTGCGACAATGCCACCTGCGAGACACGGAAACTCAAAAAGTTTGTCCATTTTGTCAGCAAGAAGGCGATGAACATTGAGGGGCTGTCCGAGGCGACGCTGGAAAAACTGATTGGCCGTGGATGGATTCACAGCTATCTGGATCTATACCGGCTGGATCAGCACCGGGATGAAATTATCCGCATGGAGGGCTTTGGCGTAAAGTCCTGGCAGCGCCTGTGGGATGCTGTCCAGCAGAGCCGCAACACCACCTTTGAACGGTATGTGATTGCCATGGACATTCCCATGATCGGCAACACAGCCAGCGGTGTTCTCTGCCGGGAGTTCCATGGCAGTCTTGAAGAATTTCGGGACGCGGTTTATACGGGCTATGACTTCCGCCAGCTCCCGGATTTTGGAGAGACGCTGCACAACAATATCCATGAATGGTTCTGCAATGAAGAAAATTTTTGTATTTGGGAGGAATTACAGATGATGATGAACATCCAGAAGCCGGCCGCGGCCAACAATCAGGCAGTCGGCCAGGACACTCCATTTGCCGGGAAGAACATTGTGGTGACAGGCAAAGTAGAGCCCTATACCCGCGATGAGATGAACAGCCTGATCGCCTCTCTGGGCGCTGTGGCCGGCAGTTCGGTGAGCCGCAAGACCGATTATCTGGTCTGCGGTGAGAAGGCCGGCAGCAAACTGTCCAAGGCACAGGAGTTGGGCATTCGGGTGCTGACGCCGAATGAGTTTTTCAATATGGCTGGTGTGGCTTAAAAGAAAACAGGTCAAAAAATAACAAGGGAGAGGGCTGCGGGTGCGGTCCTCCCCTTCTTTATCGGCAAAGGAGATGTTTCAGCATGAAAGGCAGTTACTTTGTTCCGCAGGTGGGGCAGGTTTATCAAAACCGAAATGACAGGAGTTATCTATGCCTGTCTGTGGAAAAAAGGCCCCTATTAAACGATACCACCGCACAGATGCGGCGAACTTCTGATGGATGGACTCTGACGGCTCATGGTCTTATCCGTTATGAAGATGGAACGATTGAGTGGAATTACTCTACTGGAGGCAGATGGAGCGAATCAAAGTGAGGAGGGAGCGAAGATGAATAACGAATTTCTGCCAGCCTACAAGGTATATCAACAGGTCATTGATCTTGAACTGTACTATGCGTTTGTAGATCTTGTCGTACACACCTCTCAAGAAGAAAAAGCCTGGGAGATCTATCGAAATATTGTGGACACGCAAATCTGGCAACAAAAGGCAGAAGGACAGAATTATTTTGAAGCCTATAACCTCCGTTACCCCGGCGAGGTCCTGGAACGGTTTGAAGAGAAGCTGGGAAAAGATGTCCGCATTATTCGTGCGTTGGCGCTGGCACTGGGGAAAACCCGTGCGCTTCAGTTAGACAATATGTTTGTTGGAAATCAGCGCGGCAGTTTTCTCCAGATGATCCGGCGGACTTCCAATGGAGATGTGTACCTGCAAGGGGCTCTTTATCTGTTGGAAACAGATATGCCCCGCCGACACGCCCTGCTGGATGAACTGGCTGCCACAGAATATGCCAAGACCGAGGATGCCTTGTTTGTCCTGTCTCTGTTCGATGACCAGGAGGAAGGGTACCGCACTATGCACAGCCAGCTTCTCCGATTGCTGGGGAAAGAACGCACGCTTTCCCTGCCTGAAAACTGCGGCGTGCTGGAATGGCTGGTCCAGCATTATGCTCCGTATATCAAGTCGTATCGCGGAAAGTCAGATCTTGTTTTGCGAACACTGACGAAGTTTTTCAGAATGAACATGAAACCGGACAGCCGGGAGTTTTCAATCCTGACAGATGCCGGCTACAGCGGTGAGGAAATTATACTGACCAATTCCCTTTGTGTGTGGGCAGACAGAATCCCGGACAGGATCTCCTGGAACGGGACCACCGCAGAAAAAATCGCATCGGCGTGCTGCCAAATGCTCTTAAACCAACCGGATGGACTGTCGGAAGGGCTCTATGCCTATGTTGGATGGTTGTTTGGCCGCTATGAAAGGTTTGCTGTCCAGTACAATGGGTATCCAAATCTCTGGGAGGCGATTAAAAAAGAACTCATACCATCCGCACCACAGACAATGATCTGGATGCTGAAAACCGTCAAAAAGGAATTCCCGTATCGCTTTGACGCCTTTGACCCCCAGTACGATATTCTGGCAAAAGAAGTGCCGCAAGGCGATTACTGGGAACTGTTTACAGATCAGATGCTCTGCTCTTGTGGAAAAACGCCAATTATTCAATGGCTGGCAAGATACCGGGAATTAACGGGCGCTGATTACTGTGATGGCTTCCAGGAATGGCACCGTTCCTCCGATAGAGCTTTTGCTCTGCTGGTAGAGAGAAAAGAAATCCGGCTGTGGCAGTTTTTTGAACAGCATCAGGAAGACGGCCCCTCTGCGCAGTCGATGAAACTGCTCTTGGGATATGCCATGAATATCTCCAGCTGGCAGGGCTTCCGTTTTGTCCGGCGTCTGCTGCAGAAATACACTCCAGTGCAGCTCCAGAAGTTTTTTGGGGAGCGGTTTTTCTTTCATGAACTTTTTGTAAGGGGTAATCGGTACAGCAGCAGAGACTATGAGTTTTTTATCAAACGCTCTTTCCTGACAGAAGAGCAGCATCGGCAGCTCTTTGAATGGATCGAGGCTTCTTTTTTCCAAATGGAGCCGAAATGCTATCAAGAGTTTATCTGGTGCGCTTTACAAGATTCGGATGTGCAGCGGCTATACGACAGGCGGCTGCTTGCGTCCGTTTTGCGAAGCCTTTTATCCAGCGGGAAGTACACAGGTGGCCGTGCGGACCATCTAAAGGAAAAATTCTACAGTAAGGAAGAGCTGGAAGCCGATCAAAAAGCCGACGCTGAAAAAGCGGAACGGGAGGAACGCCTTCGCCGGGAGCAGGAGCACCAGAAGAAATGCGAACGGTTGGAGCAGACCTATGACGGTACGATGTCTTCTCTAAAAGAGTTTACAAAAAGTTTCTATTACGATAGGGATGTGAAAGAAGCCCTGGATATGGTGTACGAAAAGCTGCGGGAACAGCCTGCGGGCTGCGCGGCGGCATTTGCAGCGGACGAATTAGAACAATTTTTCAAGTTGTGCGGTGATTTGGCACGATACAATCCAGGAGACGAACAGAAAATTTTGAATATGGCAAGAACAATGATGGGAGGTCTTGCGGCATGATCTATGCGGAAAAGCATTTATCTTTGTTGTCCCGAATGGGGCGCGATGGGCTGCAGCTGCGTTTCACTGGAGAATTTCCAGAAGAAATACTGGATCAGACCTGTAAAAAAATCGAAGATATGGGTCTGCAAGAGCAGATTCGCAAGGAAGAAGCCACGCAAATCCAGAGGGAATTGATTCAAGTTCCAGAATTTGCGGAATTATATCAGGCTCTGTGCGCACATGGAATAGCGGTATCTGTTATTCAGACGATGCTCCATGCGGCAAGCAGCTATCAGGAGCACTTGTCCCAATATCCGAAGGAGCAGGTGCTGGAGGCGGCGGTGCTGGATCTCAAGCCTTCCCTGAAATTTGAGTACATGAAACACTACCAGCCGCTGGTGCGGTATGAAGAAGAGGAGCAGGCCGTCGCAGACAACCTGGATACCTTCCCTGTTCTGGAGTGGCAGGAAATCTCTCCGCTGACGGAACATCAGCGTTCAATGATGCGTCTGCCGTTTCTTGGCACTTATCTATTCAACTGGCACGACCATGAGCGGAAGGCTGTAGAGCTGTTGGAGCAGAATCTGCCCCTCCAGAAAATCCTGATGATGAACTATGTGTGGGGAGTGGAGTTGTTTCTGGATGCGGACAGTCTGAAAAATCTCAAATGGCTACAAATGCCGGATGTAGAAAAATTCCGCCGGCTGATGGAAGCCTTCGAGTATGATGCGGAAGATTTATCGGAATTCTGGACGCTCTGGCTGGAAAACCGGGCCGGACAATATGATGTCGAATGGTGGCTGAGTCAGCTGTTGCCCATCAGCAAAGAGCGGCGGCAGAAAATCCTGCAAAGCAGGCTGAGTTATCTCAATGCCCTTTACGCTGGCTGCCTTCACATCAATTTTGAACAAGTAGAGTATTTTCAAGTCCAGCTCCTTATCTATGCGGTGGAGCACAAGAAAAAGCATTTTTTGAATCTGGTGAATCAGAACAGCGAACTATTTTTCTCGCTGGGGCGGTATTCGCTTTTATTTGTGAGTGGCTTCTGCGAACGCTGTAATCTCAATTCACTGACGGTTAAGAACTTAAAGGACAGTGATTCTATTGAACGGACAACCAGCTACTTTGAACTTTTGGAAGAGGGCCAGCAATATACCTTTGAGGAGCTGCGCCTGTTGTGGCACCAAGAGGAAGTATATGTAAGACTGTACGCCAAACTCTCCCCGCTCTCCGTGGACCAGAGGATGCTCACGATCCGGCAGCTGATAAAGCGGGATCTTGTCAGCCAGAATATCGGAGACGAGGCGCTGGAACAGGTAACTCAATGCTTGCTGGAAAAGCCGTTTGGAGCTTGGTATGAGAAAGATTTCGGACACATCCGGGGACTGACGCGGCAGACTGCAATGCTTATGCTGCAGCACTATCCGGAGATTCAGGCATTTATCCCGGAATTTCGGGCAGAGGCGGATGCGGTTTTCGCGGTCAGCAACGCTTCCAAGATCACAGGCTTTTCAAACTGGAGTCAGGTGTGCGGCTCAATACTGGTTACCGATCAGAATTGGGCCTATCTGAAAGAAAACATGGGCTTTTCCGAGGAGTTCGTCCGCGAGTATCAGCCGGGGATTGTGAATTTCCTGCTCCGGGGCGGCAGCTCGATGGTCCGCCCGCTGTATAACGAATTGCAGTATAGGAACGAAAGTGAAAAAAACTGCGAGGCGCTCCGGCGTATTGTACAGGCAGAGCTGATGGGCCAGTTCTATAAACTGAAATACTTTGCTGGTGATTTGAAGCAGGAAATCCATTACCCAATTCAAGAGGCGCGGGAAGATGTCTGGAAACAGAATCTCTCTTTGACCAGACTGGGCCTTATGGCGAAAGAGGTGGATGATTTTTACCACACAATCCGCATGGGCGAGCTTCCGCACTTTACCTGCTTATCCTGCTATCAGGGCAGCCAGAGGGACTGCCTTTTGGCCGCATTCGATAGCAACAAAAAAATCATTCTGGTTTACAAAGACGAGAGCGTAGTAGCACGGGCGTGTCTCCGGCTGACGAAAGGCTCTTTCCAGCAGCCATCAACGCTCAATTTTGAATTTGCTGATCTGTCCAAAGAAGATGTTCCCACAGGCAGTCACGCATACAGTGAGAAGCTGGTGCTGTTTCTGGAACACATTTATACCTCTGGATTGAAGAAAAGTGAAGAGACGGCGGCAAAAGAAATGGTAGTGGCACTGGCAACGCAGAAAGCGGAAGAACTCGACGCAGTTGCGGTGCTGTCAAATCAGTATCGCGGATGCTATCCCAGTGGGCGGTATGTCAGCGCCCCAATCTATATCTACATCTCAAAGTCCAAAAATGGGCGCCAGTATCTTGACTCTCTGGGAGGCGCTGCAGTGACTTTGGCAGAGGAACAGTATAAGCAAGAATCGTTTTTTGTAGAACGGGCCGCACTGGACCGAGCCCATGCGGCATGACAGGAGGTTTCTTTATGATGTTTGACAGTATTTTGGTAAAAGTATCCTGCAGTGAAGAACTGCTGTATCTCCACACCATATCCCGGAGGCATAAATCCCCGTACCGCTTTGCAATCCTGCGTGATACGCTGGAGCAGTTGGAGCGGGAGCCGGGGCGTCAGATTATCGTGGCTGACTGCGGCTGCTATGCCGCCCTTCGGCTCACACGGGCACTGGACGGCGAGATGCTGGTGATCCGCTTTTCCTGGCTGCAAAGCGCCGGTGCGGACAGCCTGCGCGGCTATGAGGAGTGGGTGCGGCTGCCCTACCGCCGCTTCCACGAGTGTGTGGAGGCCGGGACGGATATGGCCGGATGGAACTGGAGCCAGCTCTCCGTGCCGGAGAAGGTGACCCGCCGCTTTGAATTTCACAGCAGGCAGAATCTCCATCAAATCGCCCAGCGACCGCTCCTGCGGCACAAGCTGGGGAAAACTCTGGAACACCATTTCCAGTGGCGGGATGCGGAGAAGATCCTCATTTATGATGACGGTGCGCCGTACAGCTTCTTCTTTGAAGAGGTCACGCCCCGGGGCACGGGAATCTGCGGCGGCATCATCCTGCATGGTGCGGATAACCTGCAGAAAGCCCAGTACAGCGTCCACACCTAATTATAGCAGGGAGGTACATACCATGACGATCATTAAAATAAATGGCGGCTTCTGGGGATGGGAGCCAATAGAGACGCTGGAACGGCTTTATCCGCTGTTTGAGCAGTACACATTGGACCCGATCTATGAGTGGTACGGGAATTTTGTAAATCGGAAGCCGGAGTGGCAGCGGTCAGAAGAGCGTCAGGCTTATCAGGGCTGCACGGTAATTTCGGGGCGGTTTCTGCATTATGGGAACTTTTTCTATATCGTCACCGATGAGGAAGAACTGATCCAGCGTTTTGAGCGCCTGGTGGCGGACAACAAGGCCACACAGGCATACCAGGACGAGAGGAAAGTCTGCTTCCCGTGCAGCGAGTGCAACCAGTGGTCGGCTGCCAGCGGGCTCTGCGGACTGACTGGCCGTTATAGACAACCCCAGTGGGAGTGTTTTGCGCGATATGTTCTGCCGAAGGGGAAAGTCGAAGGTGACGGCGCAAATATGCGCATTGAACTTCCGATCCCGGAAAAGGCAGGAAAGAAAGCGGTGCTTATCGGCCGCGGCCAATGGGAGGTTTAACAATGGATTGGAGCAAAGTCCACAGGAAACTCGCTGGCCGCTTCAGGCTTCTGGAGCGTCGAAATGAGGATGGAGATTGTGTGATCCACTGTTTCGGCTCTTTGGGCCAAACGGGAGTGAATAACGATGATGTTCGCTATATATGCGGCTTCTATAGTCTTCCCTATAGAGAGGACTGGCGCAGAGAAGAAGCCCGCGACGCCGGCGACAGTTTTTATCTCCTGATTAAGACGGATGACTGAAAAAGTGCTTTGTCTGCCCTTATCAAAAGCATAGGGCAGAATCTGTGTAAATTCATAACAGGGCCGGGCAGAGGAATATTCCTCTACCCGGCCCTTCTTTTTGGGGCTGACATGGCCCGTGTTAAATCAATCGGAATCATTTTACAGTATTTTATAATCTGATAACTGTATGTCCTTTTGAACCCAATTTTCTACTATGCTTCGACTTCATCTTCTTGTGTTTTGACATACAATATGATACTCTTTTACCATAAGCACATCTCAATTAAGCACAAAAGAAAGGTGATCTTAAAATGGCAGAAGCCGAGAGCAAGCGTCAGCGCCGTACCCCGCAAGAGAGAGCGAATGAACTGGATGAAAAAATCACGAAGATAAATCAGTCCATCAATGAGCTGGAGGAGAAAAAGAAAACTGTTGTAGAAGAGTACGATGCGAAGATCACCGCAGCAAAGGAACGCATCAAATCTCTGGAGGCAAAAAAGCAGGAGATCCTTGCTCCCAAGGCTCCCCGAAAGCCCCGTAAGACGAAAAAGCAGAAAATTCAAGAGATTGTGAAGCTGGCAATGAAAAATGGTATGTCGGTAGAGGAAGTCGCCAGCCAGCTCCATGTGGAAGTTGAAAGCTAAACAGTTTTGATAGAAAAGCAGCATCGCCTCGAATGTATCAGGACGATGCTGCTTTTTATGGTGCAGGCCGACTATTCCACGCCCCTGATTTTTCGATGATACCGTTGTAGATAAAAACTTTCCTGCTTTTTTGTTGAGAAAGGCGTCATACAGGCGTAAAGGATATGTATAAAGCAAAAAAGGAGGCAATTATCTATGTTAATTGGTGTCGATCATGGCAACAAACAAATCAAAACCGTTCATGGCGAGCCCTTTGTGTCTGGACTGCAGCAGAGTCTGACCCGGCCGTTCGGCCAGAGCCTGCAATACTGTGGTACTTATTACACACTGTCCAATGAGCGTATTCCGTTCCACAAGGATAAGACGGAGGATGACCGATTTTTTGTCCTTACACTGATTGCTATTGCAGAAGAGATAACCGCCCGGGGAATTGGTGAAAAAGAACAGCAGCACATCCAGTTGGCTGTTGGTCTGCCCCCGGCACATTTTGGCTCTCAAGCAGAGAAATTCACCGCCTACTTTCAAGGCCGCGGGCTTGTTGAGTTTATGTATGGAGACAAACACTACACCATCAGCATTGAGGATGTGGCCTGCTATCCCCAGGCATACGCAGCTGCGGCCACAATGCTACACGCCCTGTTGGATGACCCAAAGGCAGTCGTATTGGATATTGGAGGCTTTACAGCGGATTATCTGTTGTTGAAAAACGGAAAAGCCGACCTCGCTTCCTGCGATTCGCTGGAAAACGGCGTTATCCTGTTATACAATAAAATCAGGTCCAGAGGAAATGCAGAGTTGGATTTGCTGTTGGATGAGGGCGATGTGGATGCCATCCTCATGGGCAGACGGACACAGTATCCGGCCGAGGCTATACAGCTTGTGGAACGACTGGCGCAGGAGTTTGTCAACGACTTGTTCAGCACTCTACGAGAGCGGATGTTGGATTTGCGCTATTGCAAAGTGGTGTTTGTGGGCGGCGGCGCTATTCTGTTGCGCCGGCAGATCGAGGATTCCGGCAAGGTGGGAACGCCTCTGTTCGTCACGAACATCAACGCCAATGCAGCTGGATTTGAATACCTGTACCGGCTTGAAACAGTGGGCAGGTGACAATCATGACGGCCAAAAAAGAAAGGGGGCGCTTCTCCCTGCGGTTCAATATCGGTGACCCAGTGCAGCGGGCCGCAGTTGAACTGCTGGAACTACAACCGCCCCACAGTAAAGCCCAGTATATTGCAAATGCGCTTGTGTACTATAACACTCATTTTTCTGACGATCCGCAGCCGTTAAAAGTGCCAGCCATTGACCGTGCGGCCATTGAAGCGATAGTGCGAGAAATTATGCGTCAGGATGAGCAGGCTTCGGATAAGGCAGTTTCGACCGGGGAATCCTCTCCTCCAAAGAAAAATAAAATAGCCCTGCCGCCGCAGGAACAGACGACAGAGCCATCAGAGGGAGCATCCGAAGTTGATGATATGACCCGCAATCTGATCGCCAGCACCATGGCGGCTTTCCGTAGAAATGGCTAAAAAAGAGGTATGGGAGCGAAGCTGTGCCGACTCTCATACCTCTTCCTTTTCCTGTATGGCAGCAATAAAGTGATCGATAATCTGTTCCAAGTGGCGGTATTGGCTGGGTGTCAATGTGGAAATCTTCTGCTGGAGCAACGAAGTGTCTGCTTCAAGAATTTTACCACGCAGTAAATAGTCTGCGCTGATGCCAAGTGCTTCACAGATCTTCAGCATGGTTTCCGGGCGCATCGCTTTTTGCCCCATTTCCGCATACGAGATGGTTTGCGATGTGAGATGCGTCAAATTTGCCAAAGTCTCCTGTGTCATATTTAATTGTTTTCTTCGCTCCAGAATCCGCTGGCCCATTTCTTTCAAAAGCTCACTCATTCGCAATCCTCCATACTATAGTTACATTTTATCCACTATAGCATGAAAAATTAAGCGACTATAGTTGAGTTTAATCAACCATAGCATATATAATGATCGTAAGATGAAAAATTTGGAGGAAAAACAAGTGAAAATATGTTCGTGTGCGGTGATTGGTCAACACCCTACCCGCTTCAAATTCAAATACAATGAATATATGACCTCATGCAAGCGCATAAAAAAGCGGATGCATGATGTATTTGTGTCACTTTACCAGAGCGGTGTGCGCTGCTTTTTCGTTGGGGGAGCTCTGGGAGTAGACATGTGGGCAGGCGAAATCCTGTTGGATATGCAGCGCCAGGTAGAATATCGGGAATTGGATGTTGTGATGGTCTGCCCCTTCCCCGGCCATGATGTCCGATGGGACCCAAAGAGCCAGGCACGGCAGCGAAAACTCCGAGAGGGCTGTGCCAAGGTGCTGATGGGATCAGAACACCCAGGAGCCGAAGGGTATAAAAAACGCACGGAATATATGATGGGGCAGGCCGACTATGTTGTAGCTGTTTATGATAATGATCCGAAACATTACAGCGGAGTGGAGACAGCGATAGGGATCGCTGAAAAAAGAAACTTGTCAATAGTGTTGATTCATCCAGACACAGGAATTATAAACATAGTAGATCATTACAGAGAGAGGCATACGGATTAGGCAAAATATGTTACTGTTTCTCCAAAAAACTAAAAAGGTGTGCGGTTTTGGTAATACGAAGCCACCTTGACTGTCGAGGAAAAATCGGGTATCATCTGATTAGCGATAGCTAACTTGAACGAGTTAGAAAGAGGTGGGTTATGTCACATAGCAGTCTATATCTTACCAATCTTTATAACGATTTGATAACCAATACCCCTCAGACAATCACTATGGACATTCCTTCAGAAGTCGGGCAAGGCCAAATTTCTCAAACAAAAATCAAGCACGGCGTTATCCTCTCAGACTGGAAAATGTGCTATCAATCCGATATGAATGTGCAGGGTCCTGTTAGTGGAGAATATATGCAAATCATTTTCTGCCTGAATGATGGAATTTCATGGGGGATAATGAATGAGAATCGTTCTATTACTATACAGAAAAATGAGTCTTGTATCTATGCTGGACATGATGGCACAGAATATATCTGCTACAAAAAAGACAGTAACTTCTCATTCAAAAGCATTAAAATCCCAATTCCCTACTTTTCACAACTCCTTGCTGATTACTTTGACGGACAGGAAATTACAGTCTATGAAAAGAAGCTCCTGAATGGTATTGCCAAAGTCTCTGTCACACCAATTATGGAGCAAATACTGTCGGAAACAAGCAAATTTTCTCAATACCGCGGGGGGCTGGGCTATCTCTATTTGGACGGCAAACTGTTGGAGCTGCTGTCCATCTATCTGGGAGAAGTTTTGGAATTGGACATTCTGATGGGCAAAAATATTTCCATGTCCCGGACGGAGCGGACTGCCATCATGGAAGCAAAACGGATCATCGACAGCCAGCTCGCCTTTGCCCCCTCTTGTGAAGAACTGTCTCAACAGGTACATCTGAGTCTGACCAAGCTGACACGGGGATTTTCTTCCTTCTACGGTATGCCGATCCATCAATATGTTATTGAGCAGCGGTTGACACAGGCGGCGCAACTGCTGTTGGACGGAGACTGGAATGTGGGGGAGGTCGCTGCGATTGTAGGGTATGGAAAACCGAGCAACTTTGCGGCGGCCTTCAAGAAAAAATACGGTGTTGCACCCAAACATTACAGGGAGACACGCTTCAACCACACAAAGCAGTGACCTTTAACTGCTTTTGGGTGAAAATGGGCAGGTTTTGGGTCGAATTAGAAAGGCATAACTGATACAATATGCGTTGAGGTTAGTAAGTGCTAACCTCAACGCATATTGTTGTTTAGAGGAGGCAAAGCATGAAACAGAAGTTGAATGCGAAAGATTTTATCCTGATTGGCGTCCTGACCGCCCTCATGTGGATCATCTGCATGATTATCAGCACCATTATGAGTGTGGCCGGCCCAGTGACCAATGTGTTCTATCCATCCGTTGTCGCGATCCCCAATGGCATCGTGATGATGCTCTTACTGGCAAAGGTACCGAAAAAGGGCGTTTTCACCATCTGCTCCGCAATCCAGGCTATCCTGTTCCTGCTGGTGGGCGCTTTCTGGTTTATCCCCATCGGCTTGGTGATTGGCGGTGTGATCTGCGATTTCCTGGTCATGGGCCGGAAAGAAATCACCATGAAGTCCATGACCGTGGCCTACGCCCTGTTCAGCGCCATTTTTGCCTTCAGCGCCATCTGCCCCATCAAGTTCCTCCAGAGCGCCTTTGTGGGAGCCATGGAGAAGAACAATATTGCCCAGGAATACATAGACGGGATGCTGAATATCACCTCCGTCCCCATGCTGGTGGTCATCGTTGCGGCCGGCTTGGTAGGTGGACTGATTGGCGCCGTGATTGGGCAGAAGGCTTTGAAGAAGCACTTTATAAAGGCAGGGCTCGTTTCAGTCAAATAACAAGGCACAGCCCCTCGGCAGTCAATCAGACAAGCGCAGGCAAGCGGGCTGCCTGATCTCAGGGCGCGGGGCTGAAAATGGCCCCGCGCTTTGATTTGGATAGGGAGGCATTGGAATGGAAGAATCACAAATCAAACAAATCATTGAACAGCAGCCCCTTCATGGATCGGCACTGTTAGATCCCCGCTGCAAGATTTTACTTCTGGTCTGTATCGGGTTTGTCAGTTACTTTTTGGCTGGGGAGGTGGTCAGCCTTGCGCTCATGCTGGTGTATGGCCTGTTTATTGCCGTGGGGAACGGCGGAAAGTGGGCCTTGAAGATGATTGTGGTCTACATCATCGTTGCCTATCTCAACGCCCTGCTCCGCTATGTGCAGGTGCCGGTACTGAGCGTGATTATGAGCGTGTTCGGCGTGACGCTTTTGAAGCTGATTCCCATTGTGATGATGGGCCTTTGGATTTTGCGGACCACCTATATGGACGACCTGATGGTGGCGCTCCAGCGGATGCGGCTTCCCCAGGCGGTGACGATCCCGCTGGTGGTCATGTTCCGCTATATCCCCACCCTGCGGATTGAATACAGGCAGATCCGTAGCACCATGGACATCCGGGGGATCAGCGACACCTTGTGGAAACGGGTATCTCATCCTCTTGCCACCATTGAGTATATTTTAATTCCCCTGCTGATGCGGTGCCTGAAGGTCACGGACGAGCTGGCGGCCTCCGGCACCACCCGGGGGCTGGAGCTGGAGTGCAAACGGTACGCCCTGCGCCCCATTCGCTTCTCCTGGCCGGAGGTCCTGGTGTCCCTGCTGGGCGTTGTCTTTCTGGCGGCGCTGCTGTTCCTGGACCAGACCCGAATCGGGGAAATCATCTTGTGGAGGGTGTGACATGATCTCGTTTCAGAATTTCAGCTTTCGCTATGAAGAGAGCAAGGACTTTACCCTCCGTGGCATTGATATGACGGTGCAGACCGGCGAATTTATCCTCCTGACCGGGCGAAGCGGCTGTGGCAAGACCACGCTGATCCGCTCACTCAACGGCCTGATCCCGCACTTTTATCCCGGTGAGATACAGGGCGACCTTGTGATGGATGGGCGCTCCCTGCTGGAAATGAAGCCCGCACAGCTGGCCGGGCAGGTGGGGACGGTATTTCAGGACCCGCGCTCCCAGTTCTTCATGACGGACACTACGCGGGAACTGGCCTTTGGCTGCGAAAATATGGGCCTCCCCCGTGAGGAAACCATTGACCGCATCGCAAAAGCCGCAAAGGATCTGGAACTGGCGGACTACCTAAACCGGAGTATCTTTGCCCTGTCCAGCGGAGAGAAGCAGCAGATCGCCGTGGGCTCGGTCTACGCGCTTTCACCGAAGGTCTATATCTTCGATGAGCCCTCCGCAAACCTGGATTATGCGGCCACCAAACGGCTTGCGGAGATTATGGGAAAATTGAAGCGGGACGGATACACCATCTTTGTGGTGGAGCATCGCTTTTACTATCTGCGTGATTTAATCGACCGGGTATTTCTCATACAAAACGGAAAAATCGAACAGGAATTTACAAGGGAGCAGTTTTGCTCCTTACCGGAGGGAACGCGCATATCCTATGGGCTGCGGACTGCATATCCGGAGCGGGATGCGGAGCATTATCAGGAAAAAGAACGCCGCCCAATGGGGAAACACCTGCTGAGTGTGCAGGGCCTTTCCTTTGCTTATCCGAAAGAGCAGGAGGTCTTTCGGAATGTCAGCTTTGAAGCCCACGCCGGGGATGTGATCGGCATCCTGGGCCACAACGGAGCGGGCAAGACCACCCTCTTGTCCATCCTGACCGGCCTCTTGAAGCAGCGGAACGGCGAGATCACCTTTGACGGCAGAAAGCTCACCCCACGCCAGCGCCGGGCGCTGTCCTATTTGGTCATGCAGGACACGGATTACCAGCTCTTTGCCAGCAGTGTGGAGGAAGAACTCTCTCTTGGGATTCGGGAGGACTGCAAAGAGAAGGTGGACGCCGCGCTGGAGGCGCTGGAGCTGTCCGAATACCGGGAACAGCACCCGGCGGCCCTCTCCGGCGGGCAGAAACAGCGGGTCACCATTGGCGCGGCCATCGTCAAGGACAGCCCAGTGATCTATTTTGACGAGCCCACCAGCGGCCTGGACTATGACTCCATGGTGCGGGTCAGCCGCCTGATTGAGCAGTTGTCCGCTTCCGGCGTGATCGTGTTTGTGGTCTCTCACGACTTTGAGTTTATCGTCCGGACCTGTACGGAGGTGGTCCAGCTGGACGACCAGGGGGCCGTTCAAAACCACCGGCTCACGCCGCAGATGTTGAAAGCTCTGTCGGAACAGTATTTTCATTGATGGGAGGTTGAAATCATGTTTCAAAAGGTATTTGAATACGCGGGGCCGCATAAAAAGGGCCTCTATGCGGCCACAGCGGTGGTGCTGGTCAGCGTTTTGATGGGCGTCCTGCCCTTTGTGCTGGCCTACCAGGTAATTGCTCCGCTGGTGATGGGAGCGGAACTTGACGCTTCGTTTCTTATCCTGCGGGTGGCTTTGGTGCTGGTGTGCCTGGTCTTGCAGGCTGTTCTCTATGGCTGGGGGCTCAATCTTTCGCACAAGGCCGCCTATGACACGCTGCTCCGGCTGCGGACTGCCCTGCAAAAGCGGTTTGAGAAACTGCCTCTGGGCGTGATCCAGGACAAGGGCACCGGCACGGTCAAAAAGCTGTTTGTCGATGATGTGGACAGTCTGGAGGTCCTGTTGGCCCACTCCATGCCAGAGGGAATCGCAAACCTGATGGTCCCCATCGCGGTCTATGTGGCTATGTTTTTCGTGGACTGGAAGCTGGCGCTGCTGTCTCTGGCCTCCATCCCCATCAGCCTGATCGCCATGATGACCATGTACTCGGTGGGCATGAAGAAAATGGGCCCCTACTATATGGCCGGCCAGAAGATGAACAACACCATCATTGAGTACATCAACGGCATGGAGGTCGTCAAGGTATTCAACAAGGACGCGGACTCCTATGAGCGGTTTCGCAAGGATGTTTCGGATTACCGGGATTACACCTTGGCTTGGTACAAGGCGGCATGGCCCTGGATGGCAATTTACAGCAGCCTCCTTCCCTGCACTGTGATTTTGACTCTGCCGCTGGGGGCGTGGTTTGTCTTCGCCGGCTGGTCGGCTCTGCCAGACCTGATTTTGGTGCTGTGCCTCTCCCTGAGCATCGGGATGCCGCTCCTCAAATCCCTGGGCTTCCTGCCCACCATGCCCCAGCTCAACTACAAGATTTCTGCGCTGGAGCAGGTTTTGGATGCGCCGGAGCTTCAGCAGACGCCGGACAGCTTCCACGGCAAGGATGATACCATCGTTTATGACCATGTTTCCTTTGGCTACACCAAGACACAGCCCGGCCCGGACGGAAAACCCATGGTGGTGGAGGATGAAGTGCTCCACGACATCAGCTTTACGGCCAAGGCCGGACAGAAAACGGCCCTGGTGGGAGAGTCCGGCTCGGGCAAGAGCACTCTGGCAAAGCTGTTGATCCACTACTATGACGCGCAGAAAGGCAGCATCTCCATTGGCGGACAGAAACTGTGTGACATGAGCCTGGAGGCGCTGAACAGCCGTATTTCCTATGTAGCGCAGGATCAATACCTGTTCAACACCTCTCTGCTGGAGAATATCCGCATGGGACGGTTGAACGCTACCGATGAGGAGGTCCTGGAGGCAGCGCGAAAAGCCCAGTGTATGGAGTTTCTGGAAAAGCTGCCCCAAGGTATCCACTCCATGGCGGGGGATGCGGGCAAGATGCTCTCCGGCGGTCAGCGCCAGCGTATTTCTCTGGCCCGTGCCATCCTGAAGGACGCCCCTATTGTGGTGCTTGATGAGGCCACCGCCTACGCTGACCCCGAGAACGAGGAGAAGATGGAGGCGGCGATTGCGGAACTGGTGAAGGACAAGACTCTGGTTGTTATCGCCCATAAGCTGCCTGCTATTATGAACGCCGACCAAATCTGCGTCGTAGACCACGGCAAACTGGTTGCGGCAGGAAAGCATCAGGACCTGATCCAGTCCTGCCCGGAATATCAAAAGCTGTGGAAGGCGGCCCAGGACAGCGCCGAATGGAACATACATACCGCAAAGGAGGGGAACTAAATGTTTGCACTGTTTTCAAGGATTTTGAAACTTGCTGGTCCATATAAAGGGCGTATTCAGGGCGCTTTTGCCTGCGCGTTTGTGGAGTCGATCCTGTCTAAAATGCCGATCTTCCTGGCCTTTGTGGTGTTGAGCGGCTTTGCCGCCGGAACATTGACCGGACAGACCTGCCTCTATGTGGGTCTTGGCCTCACGGCGGCCGTGCTGGTGCAGATGCTGGTCCACTACCTCAGCGACAGCCTCCAGAGCGCGGCGGGCTACCTGATGTTTGCCGAGAAGCGCATGGAGCTGGGCGGACACCTGCGGAAACTGCCTATGGGTTACTTCACCTCCGGCAATATCGGCAAAATCAGTTCTGTCCTCAGCACCGATATGGTGTTTATTGAAGAAGTCGCCATGAGCACGCTGGGCAACATGATGAGCTATCTGCTGTCCTCCCTGGTCCTGCTGGGGTTCATGTTCTATCTGAATTGGCAGCTGGGCCTGATCGCGGCCCTTGTGACCATCCTGGCGTGGCTGGTTTCCAGAGGGATGAACAAGGTTTCCCTGCGGGAAGCCGCTGGCCGCCAGGAACAGAGCGAACGGCTGACGGACGCGGTGCTGTCCTTTGTGGAGGGCATCGGGGTCATCAAGAGCTATAACCTGCTGGGTGAGAAATCGGAAGAACTGACCGGCAATTTCAAGCGGTCCAGAAATACATCCCTCGCCTTTGAACGGAAGATGACCCCGTGGACCATGGGGTTGAATGTCCTTTATGGAATCGGGATTGCCGCGATTTTTGGCCTGTCGGTCTTTCTGGAGCGGAGCGGTGTCCTTTCTCTGGCCTATGTGCTGGGCGTCCTCCTGTTCGTCTTTGACCTGTTCGGGCCGCTCAAGGCGCTTTATGGCGAGGCGTCCCGCCTGACTGTGATGAACGCCGCCCTGGACCGCATTGAGGCTGTATTGGATGAGCCGGAGCTCCCGGACACAGGGAAACAGCATATCCCGGCTCAAGCGCAGCCAGGCCAGCCGGAGGTGCAGTTCAATGATGTAGCCTTTGCCTACCAGGACAAAGAGGTGCTGCACCACATCAGCTTCTCGATGTTCCCCAATAGCATGACCGCTCTCGTGGGCCCCTCCGGCGGCGGGAAGTCCACCATCGCCAATCTGCTGGCCCGGCTGTGGGATGTGAAAAGCGGCAGTGTTGCCATCCGGGGCGTGGACACCCGACAAGTCCCCCTCGCGGAGCTAATGGATCACATCAGCATGGTATTCCAGCGCGTGTATCTCTTCCAGGACACGATCTATAACAACATCAGTATGGGCAAGCCAAACGCCACCGAGGAGGAGGTCTATGAGGCGGCGAGGAAAGCCCGCTGCTACGATTTCATCATGGCTCTGCCTGACGGATTTCAGACTGTGGTGGGAGAGGGCGGCGCAACCCTCTCCGGCGGTGAGAAACAGCGTATCTCCATCGCCCGCTGTATTCTGAAAGACGCTCCTATTGTAATTTTGGACGAGGCGACCGCCAGCGTGGACACTGACAATGAGAGCTATATTCAGGAGGCTATCTCCGAACTGGTAAAGGGTAAGACCCTGCTGGTCATTGCCCACCGTTTGAATACCATCCAGAACGCCGACCAGATTTTGGTCATCAGTGACGGACATATCTCGCAGCATGGCACCCATGAGGA
The DNA here is from genome assembly GCF_964239415.1 of Clostridium sp. ATCC BAA-442. Taxonomy (NCBI): domain Bacteria; kingdom Bacillati; phylum Bacillota; class Clostridia; order Eubacteriales; family Clostridiaceae; genus Clostridium; species Clostridium sp. ATCC BAA-442. The sequence continues at coordinate 56,413 of NZ_CAXSQB010000004.1, forward strand.
ATTGATGGAACAACCCGGTATTTATCAGGATTTCGTCCGTATCCGTATGAACTCTGCCGGTTGGAGCCTGTCTTGATGGAGAGGAGCTCCCCATGAAACAATTACACGCATCTGGCGAAGATTATCTGGAAGCAATCCTTGTCTTAAAGAGGAAGAAAGGCATGGTGCGCTCCGTAGATGTGGCCCGGCACCTTGATGTATCGAAACCCAGCGTGTGTCATGCGGTAGCCACCTTGAAAGAGGGCGGGTTTCTCACCATGGACGAAGACTCTTTCCTGCACCTGACCGATGTGGGCCGAGAGGTTGCCGAAAGAACTTATGAGAAGCACTGCTTTTTCATCCGTCTGCTGGTGGATGCAGGTGTAGAGCCAAAGACTGCCGAGCAGGATGCCTGCCGCATGGAGCACGCAATCAGCGATGACAGTTTTCAAAAAATTAAATCAGGGCTAAAGGACAAGTAAAAGTGGTCTGGCAGTCGAGGTTATCGGAGGTGATGTAGTGGGAAAACTGTTCATATTATCAGTCGAAGAAGATGATCTTGAAACCGCAGAGAAAATCATGGCCTTCATAGAGTCAACAGAACTGGTCATGTGTACGGATCTTTCCTCTGCCCCTCTGCGCTATAAGGCTTTATGTATCGACGCTGCGTGCCGTCAAGTGTTTTGGCAGGGCAAATTCATAGAGCTGACTCCTATGGAGTTCGATGTGTTTCATTTGCTTGCCCGGCGGCCCGGACGGGTATTTTCAAAAAGGGAGATCTATGAGTTCGCCGCCCCTGATTCGTTTGACAGCAGTTGGACGGGGATTTCCAGCATCATTTACAAGCTGCGCCATAAGCTGAACGCTGACTTTATCCAAACCGTGTATGGGAAGGGCTATAAATTCTTGCCACCGTAACACTGTTGACCATTAAAGACAAGACAATAGAAAGGCCGAATTTTAGGTAAGTAATACTTTATACATGGAGTAAATCGACAAGATTAGAGTAACGCCAGCCAGCAAGCAGATATAAAAAACGACGCTTTGGTGTGAGCAGTAATGCCCTCAAAGCGTCGTTTATATTTTGTCTGGAATGTGGCGAAGAACATCTTCTACCCTGCAAGAAAGAATGTTGCAAAGGTCATTCAGTGTTGCGGTTGAGATATTCCGGTTTTGTTTCAAAGAATCCAATGTCCCCTTGCTGAAGGAATAATCCTTTATTAAAGAATAGGTCGTAATTCCTTTTCGACGCATGGTATCCCAGAGCGGATCGTAAGTAATAATAGAGACCACCCCTTTGTGATTCCTATTATATTTGACATGTTGCATCTTGAATATTCCCGGTATGTCGGGTATAATATCTTAATTACATGATTTCATGTCCATCAATTTTTCTCATTCAAGCGCCTGACCATCAGCAGAACAGCTTCTAAATCCTGATCGTTCATCGACTTGATGCCATCTATAATCTCCTGAACTAAAATTGGATTTCGGTATTCTGTTTCCTCATCGAAAAACAAACGGGGCGTGATACCGAGCGTGTCAATCAAATAGAGCAGTTCTTTCACAGATGGCTGGGAATACCCCGTTACAATGTTATGAATATAGTTCTTGCTATGCCCTAAATCATAGCTTAACTGATACTCGGAAATCCCCTTTTTTACCCGTAACTCTGTAATACGGTTTCTAATAAAGTCCATCTCCATATACGATTCCTCCACCACCATTTCCCTCATGGTACACTTTTGTGGTGTGACATTAGGGTGCGCGTGGTGTGCTTTTTTATGCAATAGCACTTTAATGGTGTTATAATTGAGTAAAACGCCACACGGGAAAAGAGAGAAACGCATGGATCGAGAAAGAGAATCACCCCCGGAGAGGCTGCCGTTCTGTTTAGACGACACAGTTGGTGGAATAGTAAGGGCATGTCAGGAGTGCCCCGGCGTCTACTATATCGCGGCCCGGAAACAGGACGGCAGGTTTTTAGCGGACGAATACTATGTGGTGGAACGCTCCTCGCCAGCCATATCAAAAGAGGCTATGGCATACGGAAGAATGTCGGAAGAGGACTCCCGTGTGCTGCTCTATCCGTTTGCGGAGGAACGACATGGGTATAAAATTATTGAGTATGAGATCTATCGGTATCAGGTCCGGCACGGAATGTACGCAGACGGACAAACCTCGCTTCGTGATGTTGCTTTTTTCAATATGGAGTATCATCCGGAATACTTTGGGCCCTACCCGGCGCCCCTTGCCACGCCGCGGGGCCGTACTGCACGCTACAAGCCGCTGATGAACGGCGTCTTCTGGATCGAAACAGGTACAGGAGAGGAAGTCCTCGCTGTCTGCTATCCTATTTGGAACTGCGACTTCTCGGAAACCGTATTGAAGCAATCGGAGCAGTCCGAAGAGGATGTACGGGAAGGAATTGACAATACCTTGGGGTATCTGTTCTTTTCCAAGCGGGCCAGCAGTCTCGCCTTGTTTGAACTATGGGGGCAGTACGAGGAGTTAAGGACTGGCGGCCTAATCAACTACCCCGCATTGATGAACTATATCTGGGCCTATTTTCCGGAGTACGCCGCCACATACAATATGCAGAATCAGCTGGGGATGCACGATACCTTCGGCCTGTTGATGAGCGCACTGGGGACGGAGGTGGAATTGCAGAACAACCCAAATGAAGTAATTGCAATGTCAACGGCCGCCGGGCTTGATTTCCTGAATTTTTAATTGGGCTAAAAATGACAGATCAGGTGGAACAATGGACTGGGATCAAAATGAAGAGCTGGTAGAACAAATCCTTCGTACCGGCATGTACGCAAAGCTGTATGATGAAGAAACAACATACGGGTACCTGACCTATTTAACCTACCGGGTGGAGGACACGCTGTTCACTTGGAAAAAGAAAAGCGATGTGGACGGGTTTTGGGCCGACCTCACATGGGAGGAATATATCTCCTTTTTGCGGCGAGAAAAAACATTGCTCCTGGCAGCTCAAAGGGTGCTGTTCAACACTGTGATGGCTTTCCCGGCCTCCGCATTTGACTTTACATTGTCAGAGGCAGAAGTGGACTTTCCCGTAGCGCGTTATGACAGCGCCGGGATGCTCCATATGGCAAAGCTCTATTCCTTCGAGAACTGTATCTCAATCGTAGAGTTTCTGATGTTCCGAGCAGAGAGGGCGTATTATCCGCTGTGGAAGAAACAGCGGGGACCCCACTACACATGGGAGCTTTATATCGTGGAACTGCTTCACAGCCGAAGGGAATTTGTAGACCCACTATCGAGGGCCTTCCGCAACGCGCTGGTTCAACTGGACTTTCTCCCGGCGTGGCAGATGATCTATCCGACTATTCAAGAGGATGCAGAAATAGAATAACATGAAAAGACCCCGCAGATTCGGTCTGCGGGGTCTTTCGCTCTCTTATTCTGAGCTCCCCTCTTGACAAATGAAAACCGTAGTGCTATATTCAAAACAGCGTTATAAAACATTGTTTTGAATGAGGAGGAATGGCAGTGGCAAAACAAAAGGTGGGCGTCTATGACCGGGTGCTGGAGTGCGCCAAGGAGGAGTTTTTGTCCAGGGGATTTCTGGACGCTTCCTTGCGTACCATCGCCCAGGAAGCGGAGACCAGCACCGGGTCAATCTACACCCGCTTTGGGGACAAAGAGGGGCTGTTCCGCGCCCTCGCGGAGCCGGTGGTGGATGAATTTAAGGCCATGTTCCGCAAGGTCCAGGAGGACTTTCACCAATTCCCGGAGGAGGAGCAGAGGGCCGAGATGGGCCAGTACACTGCCCGCCATCAGGAAGACCTGTTGGACTACATCTACGACCACTTTGATGTATTCCGCCTGCTGCTGGACGGGGCCCATGGTACCCGGTTTTCGCGCTTCCTGGACGAACTGGTGGACATCGAGGTGGAGTACACCTACAAGTACATGGAGGTCATCGGTTGCGAGAGCGTCAAATCCGGCCTGGTGACGGAGGAGTTCATCCATATCATCGTCACCGCCTACTTCAACGGCATGTTCGAGGTGGTGCGGCACAACATGGACCTCGCCGCCGCCCACCGCTATGTCAAGATGCTCAACCGCTACCACATGGCAGGTTTCGGCACCGTGTTTGACCCTCAGCCCTGACAAAAGAGGCTGTGCCCTTGGGTGCAGCCCTCCTGTTTGCACAAAAGTTAGCAATTACTAACCAAAAGGAGGAATTTATATCATGAAACAACAAAGCCCCATGCTCCGTTTGTGGGAGCTGGGAGAGGGACAGCAGGGCGGCCTGAAGCGGGCGGTCCTGTCCGCTGTGGTGGGGGTACTGTTTGGGATGCTCCCTTACTTCGCCGCGGCGCAGATCACCCTGGGCCTGCTGAAAGGGGAGCAGAGTATGCAATACTACCTGATATGGTGTGTTGTGGCGCTCGTGGGCTTCCTGCTCCGGGCCACCCTGTATTCCCTGGCCCTGTCCCAATCCCACAAGGCCACCTTTGCCATCCTGAAATCCATCCGGGAGCGGGTGCTGGAGAAGCTGCCAAAGATGCCTCTGGGTACGATTCTGGACACCTCCAGCGGCCAGATGAAGCAGATCATTGTGGACCAGGTGGAGAGCATGGAACGGCCCCTGGCCCATCTTCTGCCGGAGATGACCGCCAATGTGCTGGGGCCAGTGTGCATCCTGATCTACCTGTTCGTACTGGACTGGCGGATGGCCCTTTTAAGCATGGTGTCCATCCCGGTGGGCATGGCTTTCATGATGGCGGTGATGGCTGGCTACGGCAAGCAGTATGAGGGCTCGGTCAAGACCACCCAGGCCATGAACAGCGCCATTGTGGAGTACATCGGCGGCATTGAGGTCATCAAGGCGTTCAACCAGGGCAAGCAGTCCTATGCCCGCTTCTCCGACAGCGTAAAGGCCAACGCCTCCTACTTCTACCACTGGATGAAGAGCTGCCAGATGCCGGTCTCTCTGGCCCGTGCCATCTCACCTACCACCATGATTACTATTCTGCCGGTGGGCTGGCTTCTCTACACCGGAGGGAGTCTGCCCATCGAGACCTTTATCACCACCATCGTCCTGTCCCTGGGCATTGCCGGGCCTCTGCTGGCCGCTATGGACTTTGTGGACAGCCTTGCCAAAGTGGGCACCATCGTGGGCTCGGTGGACGCCATCCTGAACGGGGCGGAGCAGGATCACGGGGAAGCGTCGGTGGAGTTCCGGGGCCGGGACATCAAGCTCTCCCATGTGTCTTTCGGCTACCACGCGGACAAGGAGGTGCTCCACGATGTGTCCCTCACCATTCCCGCCGGGAGCATGACCGCCTTTGTGGGGCCCTCTGGCTCGGGCAAGTCCACCATCGCCAAGCTGATCGCCGGCTTTTGGGATGTAACCTCCGGCTCCATCACCTTGGGCGGACAAGACTTGAAGCGGGTCCCACTGAAGCAGCTCTATGACCAGGTGGCCTTTGTCTCCCAGGACAACTACCTCTTTGACGAGAGCATCCGGGAAAATATCCGCATGGGTCGCCCGGCGGCCACCGACGCCGAGGTGGAGGCCGTGGCAAAGGCCGCCGGGTGCGACGCCTTTATCCGGGGCCTGGAACGCGGCTACGACACCGTGGTGGGCGGAGGCGGCGCCCATCTGTCCGGCGGCGAACGCCAGCGCATCGCCATCGCCCGGGCCATGCTCAAAGACGCGCCCATTGTGGTGCTGGACGAGGCGACCGCCTACATAGACCCCGAGAACGAAGCTGTTGTTCAGCAGGCCGTGGGTAAGCTGGTGGCGGGAAAGACCGTTCTGGTCATCGCCCACCGCCTCAGCACCATCACGGGAGCGGATCAGATCGTGGTAGTCAATGGCGGCCGCATCCAGGATGCGGGCACCCACGAAGAACTTTTGAAAAACTGCCCGCTGTATCAAGAGATGTGGCGGGCTCACATGGGCGCAAAGGAGGGAGAGCAGGCATGATCGGCGTTCTGAAAAAAATCTGGCACTTTGCCGGCGAGGAACAGGGCAATATCCGAAAGTCCATGATTTTAGGCTTCTTTTACGCGGTGTTCCACATGTTCCAGATCGCGGCCATCTATGTGGTGGTGCTGGCCCTGGTGGGCGGCTCCACAGACCCCGCCCCGGCATGGCAGGCGCTGGGGCTTCTGCTGGCCAGCATTCTGGGCCGGGCGGTCCTCAACCGCTTCAGCCAGCTCCAACAGACCCACGCCGGCTACTTCATGGTGGCGAATAAGCGTATCTCCATCGGCGACAAACTCAAGCGGGTCCCCATGGGCTATTTCAACGACCAGAGTTTGGGGGAGCTCACCGGCATCACCACCACCGTTCTGGACGAGGTGGAGAGCACCGGCCCTATGGTACTGGTTGGTATCCTGGGCGGCCTGATCAATTCTGCCGTCATGCTGCTGTGCATCCTGTTCTGGGACTGGCGGATCGGTCTGCTGGCCCTGGCGGGGATGCTGGTGTATCTGGCCCTTCTCTCCGGAATGGAGAAACAGTCCGCCAAAATCGCCCCCAAGCGCCAGCGGGACGAGGCCCGGCTGGTGGAGGCGGTGCTGGAACAGCTCCAGGGCATGAGCGTCATCAAGTCCTTTAACCTGACCGGAAAGGGTGACAAGCGGGTGCGGCAGGCTCTGGAGGACAGCCGGGCGAACAATCTGGCGGTAGAGAAGCTGTTCACTCCCTATATCTGGGGCCAGGAGATGGTTCTCCACCTGTTCAGCGTTCTGATCCTGGCCGCGTCGGTGGGGCTGTGCCTGACAGGAGCCATGTCCCTCGCCAATGCGCTGATGGCGGTCATCGTCTCCTTCCTGATTTTCTCCCAGATCCAGTCCGCGGGCAGCGGCGTGTCCGCCCTGCGTCTGGTGGGCAGCTCCATCGACCATGCAAACCAGGTGGACGACATCCCGGAGATGGATCAGCGCGGCACGGTAATCCGTCCAGAGGACCACGAGATTGTATTCGACCATGTGAACTTCTCCTATGGAAGTCGCCCCATCCTCAAGGATGTGTCTCTGACCATCCCAGATCGAACGACCACCGCCATTGTAGGGCCCTCCGGCTCGGGCAAGACCACTCTCTGCAACCTGATCGCCCGGTTTTGGGATGTGGACGGCGGCCGTGTGACCATCGGCGGCCGGGATGTGCGGGAGTACACACTGGAATCCCTCATGGAGCAGGTGAGCATGGTGTTCCAGCGGGTGTACCTCTTTGCCGACACGGTGGAGAACAATATCAAGTTCGGCTGCCCGGACGCTACCCATGAGCAGGTGGTGGAGGTTGCAAAAAAGGCGTGCTGCCACGACTTTATCTCCGCCCTGCCGGATGGATATAATACGGTAATTGGCGAGGGAGGAGCCACGCTCTCTGGCGGAGAGAAGCAGCGCATCTCCATCGCCCGGTGTCTCTTGAAGGACGCGCCCATCGTCATCTTCGACGAGGCCACGGCCAATGTGGACCCCGAGAATGAGGATCAGCTCCAAAGGGCTATGGAAGCCCTGACGAGGGAGAAGACCGTGCTGATGATCGCCCACCGGCTCAAGACCGTGCGGGGTGCGGATCAGATTCTGGTGCTGGACCAGGGCAGCGTCGTCCAAAAGGGTACCCACGACGAACTGATCCAGCAGGCGGGCATCTACCGGGATTTCGTGTCCGAGCGCACGGAGTCCAGCCGATGGACACTTTGATTGATCGCAAAAGACAAAACTGCAGTACAGATATTTGCACTGTGATTTTTGGGTGGCTATGGCATTTGCAGCAAAAAAATCGCCATGCGCAGATATGGGGAACGCTATAAAGAAAGCGTGCAGTTCCAAAACTAAAGTGGAGCTGCACGCTTTCTATTCTACTTCTTTCCTACCTTCCTAAACTCTCCCGGTAACAGTCCAGTGCTCTTTCGGAACAGCTCCGCAAAGCGGCTGGAGGTAGAATAGCCCACAGTCTGCGCAATCTGTCCAATGGACAAATCAGTATTGGTGAGAAGGTACTCCGCCTGGCTCATGCGGCGCTGCTGGATGTACTCGGTGATGGTGCAGTCGTAGACCTTCTTGAAACTGCTCTTGAGTTTTGTTGTCCCCATGCAGGCAATCTGGGTCAGACGCTCCATGGGAACTTCCGCGGCGTAATGGTCGCTCAGGTAGGTAGCGACTGTCTGAATATTCTCAATATCCTGGGTTGCCAGCCGCCCAGTGGCCGCCGGACGCTTTTTCTGATACTCCACCACCAGCGACAACGCTTCGGCTACCTTGCTCTCATAAAACAGTTTGGCGGCGATCCCATCTCCGCGGTAATTTTGAAGCTCTGTAAGGAGCCTGGACATTTCCGGGAAGTCTGTTGTCTGGTCGATCTTTCGGAATGCCTCCACCGGGTTGTGGTATTCGTCCGGATACTGCTTTTTGAGATAATCCTCATAGTAGGCGGGCATGATCTCAACGCCGATGGAGCGAATGGGAATATTTTTGTGGATCAGCACCCGGTAGGGCGAATAGCCACCGATATAGGTTTTGATACACCCGGCGGACAGCCGGCGGTACGGAGCCAATTCCTCGCCGGAGATGGAATCATAGCGGGTGATGCTCAAACACTCTGGCAGGGAGAATTCCAGCAGAGAGTCCTCGTGAAAGGAAAAGTTATGGATCTTGATGTCGTACAGATCCTTTTGCCCGTAGGTCCAGTAGGACCCCTCTCCGATTTCGGGCGATAACTTCCACGAGATACCTAAAGAACCATACTGCTGATTATCCGGGTCGGGAATAAAACCGTGCCCTTTCAACAGCGGCGCATAGTATTGCTCAATGATTTCGGGCATGACAAAAGACTCGCCTCCTCTTTACAACGATTGGACGAACTTTTGAAACGAAAAGACGAACCTCGTTTCAAATCATTGAAAGCCGCCCCAATCGAGTGTATGTTATAGGTGACGGTTAGCGAACTCTAACCAAAGAGTAGCATATCACAAAGAAAAAGTCAACATGACGCAAAAACAGGAGGAGCAAAATGAGTAATCAAGTCAATTCACTGAAGAAGGGCCTTACGGTCAAGGATCTTGTGACAACGGGTATTTTCAGTGCCATCTTTTTTGTGTTTACCCTGGTCGGCGGACTTCCGTTCGCCCCGAATCCAGTCCTGACCTTCTATATGCCGATGGGGGCGGCGCTGCTGTGCGGCCCTATTTATCTGCTGATGGTGGCTAAAGTGCAGAAGCGGTGGAGCGTCACAATCCTCGGCATCATCATGGGGATCATCTGGTTTGCCACCGGAATGCACTGGGCGTTTTCCCTGGGCTATATCGGGATGGGACTCATTGCGGACTTGGTAGCCGGCGCCGGTCACTACCGCAACAAGGCCATCAATCTGCTGTCCTATATGCTGATTTCCCTGGGAGGCATCTATACTTATGTGGTATTCTTTCTTGACCCGGACGGCTGGGCCAGCACCATGCTGAACAATGGCACGGAACAGTCCTACATCGACACCATGAACGCCTCCGCACCCTCCTGGCTCCTCGTGGTCATCATCGCCGGCACATTGACGGTGGCGGCTCTCAGCGGCTGGGTCGGCGGCAAGATGCTGAAAAAGCAGTTTGAAAAGGCTGGGATCACCGCATGATGGGCGGAGCGTCATCCCGGCGCGGGCTGTGGCTGGACCCCAGGACGAAGATATTGCTGCTGCTGTTCTGCATCCTTTCCGCTATGATGGCCCCGTCCCTATTCTACGAACTGGGCCTTGTGGTGCTGATCGGGCTGCTCGGCGTCTGCTTCGGGAAGTGGAAATATGCCTGGAAGGGTGTACTGTTCTATGCGCTGATTGTCCTGCTCACCCTCTGGATCATGGACACCATGACGGGCACTTGGCGCACCATGTTTATCGCCTTTTTGGGGCTGTTCCATAAGGTCTATCCCTGTGGGATGCTGTCCGGCATTGTCCTCTCTACCACGAAGGTCAGCGAATTCTTATCCGCCATGAACCGCATCCACGCACCGAAAAAGCTGGTGATCCCGCTGGCTGTCATGCTCCGCTATGTCCCCACCATCCAGGAGGACTGGCGGTTTATCAAGGACGCCATGCGGATGCGGGATGTGTCGCCGTCTCCCAAGGGACTGCTGACGCACCCGGCCATGACGGTGGAGTGCATTTATGTCCCGCTGATGATGGCGGCATCCAAGGCGGCGGATGAGTTGTCCATCGCCTCCATTACCCGCGGGATCGAAAACCCGAAGCCCCGGACCTGTCTGGTGCAGATTCACATAGGACCCGCGGATCTTCTGGCGGGCGTCTGCTTCGCGGCGTACCTCGCTGTGGGGCTGTACTGGAAGGGGGTGTTCGGATGATTGAACTGAAGCATGTGTCGTTTGCCTACCAGGGCCAGGAGCATGACGGCCTGCACGACATCAATCTGACGATTGCGGATGGAGAGTGCGTCCTGTTCTGCGGCCGGAGCGGATGCGGCAAGACCACCATCACAAGGCTGGTCAACGGCCTGATCCCACAATTCTATGCGGGAGAATTGACGGGCAGCGTACTGGTGGATGGACAGGAGATCAGCAAGCTGCCCATGTACCAGATCGCCGCTAAAGTCGGCTCTGTGTTCCAAAACCCCAGGACGCAGTTTTTCAATGTGGACACGGACAGCGAAATCGCCTTTGGGATTGAAAACGAGGCCCGGCCGCCCGTGGAGTTGGCGGAGCGGGTGGAGCAGGCCACCGACGACCTGCATATCAGTCCGCTCCGAAACCGCAATATCTTTGAATTGTCCGGGGGCGAAAAGCAGAAGATCGCCTTCGCTTCGGTCTATGCCATGAATCCAGAGATTTACCTGCTGGATGAGCCGTCCTCCAATCTGGATATGACATCTATCCAGGAGTTAAAAGGCCATTTGCGGCTGCTTCAAAAGCAGGGCAAGACCATCCTGATCGCGGAGCACCGGCTCTATTATCTGATGGATCTGGCGGACCGGATCGTGTACTTGGAGCAGGGCCGGATCGAGAAGGTTTTTACGCCGGAAGAGTTCCGCGGATTACCAAGGGAGGCCCGGGAACGCATGGGATTGCGGGCGGCGGACTTGGCGGAGGTGCGGCCTCCGCAAGTCCACTCGCCGGCATCTTCCCCTGTCCTGGAGCTTCGGAATGTCACGCTCCGGTATAAAAAGCGGACGATCCTGCACCGCATCAGCCTTGCCGCCGCAAAGGGTGAGGTAATCGGCGTGGTGGGCCACAATGGGGCCGGGAAAACGACCTTTTCCCGCGCCCTGTGCGGGCTCCACAAGGACTGCGAGGGGCAGTTTCTGTGGGATGGACAGGCGATGGAGCGGAAGAACAGGCTGAAACGCTCCTACATGGTGATGCAGGATGTGAACTACGAATTATTTGCCGAGAGTGTGGAGGCGGAGTGCTCTTTCGGCATCCGCAATCCGGACTTGACCTTGGCCGCCTCGACTCTGGAGGAATTGGGGCTGGCTCCCTATCGGGAGCGCCACCCCAATACGCTGTCCGGCGGGCAGAAGCAGCGGGTGGCCGTAGCGGTCAGCATGATCTGCGGAAAAGACCTGCTGGTGTTTGACGAGCCCACCAGCGGCCTGGACTTTGACAGCATGACCCAGGTGGCGGGGCTGATCCGGCGGCTGTCTGAACTGGGAAAGGTCATTTTCATTGTCACCCATGATTTTGAATTTGTCTGCCGCACCTGCTCCCGTGTTCTGCATTTTGACGAGGGCGAGATGCCCGATGATATACCCGTTGTGATGGACGCCCTCCCGAAGCTGAGAGAGCTGTTCTCTGTCAAGGTGAATGGCTCCGAAGGAGACAGAGAAGGTGGCCTGGGCCATTCAGATGGAAAGGAGAGGTAGTCTATGAAACAGAAGAAAACCAATCGTGTGGCCTTGCTGCTCCACTGGGCCGGGGAGCAAAAAGTATGGCTGTTCCTGGCCGTGCTTCTGGCGATGGCCGGGGGCCTGTGCATTGTGGTGCCCTATATTGAAATTTACCGGCTGATGGACGCCGCCTTTGGCGGAACCTGTACCGAAGAACTGGTGGTGCGGGTCGTGGCTGCTGTGGCTGCGGCGGTGGTGCTCCGCTTTGTGCTGTTCGGGGCATCTGGAGTGGTATCCCACAAGGGAGCCTACGGCGCGCTGTTCAAGGTGCGCTGTATGGTAGCGGAACACATGGCTAAGGTGCCGCTGGGGGCGCTGAACGAGCGGCGGACCGGAGACATCAAAACCGTGCTGAATGAGGACATTGAGAAGCTGGAGCTGTTTCTGGCCCACAACCTGCCGGATCTGGTGTGCTATCTGGTGGGGCCGGTGGTGGTTTTTGCCTACCTGATGACCGTCAACATCCCGCTGGCTCTGATTTCCCTGGTGCCGCTGGTGCTTGCGGCCGTGGTGATGGCGGTCATGTTCCGCAACACGGACGACCTGATGGACCGGGCCAACCGTTCCATCACCGCGCTGAACTCGGTCATGATCGAGTATATCAGCGGCATGAAGCTCATCAAGGCATATAACATGGGGAGCAAATCCTTCCAGAAATTCTCCTCCGCCATCCATGATGAAAACGCCATGTGGAACGAGACCTCCCGCCGCATGGGGCCCCCCTACGCGGCCTTTGTGGTCATCATTGAGTGCGGAATGCTGCTCATGGTGCCGCTGGGCGGGATGTTTTTCCTGAAAGGCTCCCTAACAGCCAGCGCATTCCTGCTGTTCCTCTATGTGGGGTCCATGTACCTGACGGAGATCCGTCCGCTGCAGGAGTTGGGGACCAATTTCGCCAATGTGCTGAACGCGGTCACCAAAGCGAAGGAAATCCTGGATGTCCCCATCTATGAGGGCGGCACGGATTTCCCCCAATGCCATGATATTGAACTGCGGAATGTACGGTTTTCCTACGATGACAAAACCGATGTGCTGCAAGGCGTCAATCTCAAGATCAGGGACGGAGAGAGGCTGGCCCTGGTGGGACAGTCCGGCGCCGGCAAGAGCACCATAATCGAACTGATCTCCCGCTTCTATGATGTGCAGGAGGGCGAGGTGCTGATCGGCGGAAAAAATGTCAAGGAGCTGGACTACGACACCATCTTGAGCAATGTGGCTATCGTATTTCAAAAGACTTTCCTCACCCGCGACAGTGTACTGGAGAACATCCGCATGGGGAGCAGCGCCAGTCTGGAACAAGTGAGGGCCGCCGCAAAGGAAGCCCAGATCGACGACTTCATCATGTCTCTGCCGGATGGCTACGATACCAAGGTGGGGAGCTTCGGCTCCCGGTTTTCAGGCGGAGAGAAGCAGCGGATCGCCATTGCCCGCGCCATTTTGAAAAATGCCCCAATCCTGATTTTAGATGAGGCCACCAGCGCCTCCGACCCGGAAAACCAGATGGAGATTGACAGGGCCATCCAAAATCTTTGTAAAGGCAAGACCGTCATTGTGGTTGCCCACCGCCTGAGCGCCCTGAAGATGTGTGAACGGGTCGCAGTGGTGGAGGACCACACCATCACCTGCGCCGGCACCCATGAGGAAGTCCGCAGGGATAACGCTTACTACCGGAAAGCCTGGGAGGACTATGAAAAGGCCCGGAACATTACCTATCAGTTGGAAGGGGGGCGAGGAGAATGAGAGAACACGATGTCTTGAAAAAGAACAAAAATTTTTATATTGGCGTTGGGGGAACTGTTTTGGAGGGCCTGCTCTCCGGCAGCCTGTTCCTGCTGCTTTACTCGGTCATGCAGTTTTTGTGGGCGGGACAGTTTGACCTGAACCGGGTGTTGATGCTGACCGGGGCGATTGCCGGCATCTTCCTGCTCCGTATCCTGATTTACAGCTATGGCTACACCAAAGCCCAGATCGGCGGCGCGGAAGTCAGCCAAAATATCCGGCTGTTTATGGGGGATCATCTCAAGCGTATCCCCCTGTCCCGGTTTACCCAGGGGCAGACAGGCGACTACATCAACACCATCACCAGCGATGTCAATAACTATGAAAAGATCCTGACCCACAAAATCGGGGACCTGGCGAAAAACTTTGCCTTGTCTATCATGCTGATTGTGTTTGTCATGACGATCTATGTCCCCGCCGGGCTGATCCTGCTGGTGGCGGATCTGCTGCTGATTCCCGGTTTGTGGCTTTCTTTCCGTATGGTGAAGAAGTACGGCAAAGAAAAGAATGACATCTGTGCGGAGAATGTCAGCAGCATCGTAGAGTATGTATCCGGCATCCAGACCTTCCGGGCTTATGGCGTGGGTGGCTTGAAAAACAAGACGGTCATCAGCGCCATGCGGGACTTCTGCCGCATCAGCTTTGTATATGAGGCCAAGGTGCTCCCTGTAGGAGCCGGGCTGGGCATCCTGATCTGGCTGTCCTGCCCGCTGGTCATCTGGAACGCCTATGCGCCGTGGGCAGCCGGGGCCATCGACACGGTTTCCTATCTGTTGGTCTGCATGTTGCCGCTGTTCTGTTCCAAACTTGCCAACGCCATTTTTGTAGACCTCACCAGTTACAAAAACCTGATGATCTCCAAAGGAAAAATCTTGGGCGTGATGGATGAGCCGGAGGAGAGCGGCAGTATGGAGGCACTGCGGCCCGCTACCCATGAGATTGTCTTTGACCATGTGGACTTTGCCTATGTTCCCGGAGAGCCGGTGCTGAAGCAGGCGTCCTTTACGGTGCCGGATCAGAAGCTAACCGCCATTGTGGGCGATTCCGGCTCCGGCAAATCCACCATCCTGAATTTGATTGCAAAATATTATGAGCCAGCCAGTGGCGTCATCTCCATCGGAGGGAAGCCCATCAATCATGTGGCGGCGGAGCGCGTGCTGGAGCAGGTTTCCATGGTAGATCAGGATGTGTTCCTCTTTGACGACACCATCCGGGACAACATCCGTCACGCCCGCCCCGGCGCATCAGACGCGGAGATTGAGGCAGCCTGCCGGGAGGCCAACTGTGACGGATTTATCCGCAGGATGGAAAAGGGCTATGATACCCCTACCGGCGAGAACGGCAATCTGCTCTCTGGCGGGGAGCGCCAGCGGCTGTCCATCGCCCGTGCCATTCTGAAGGACAGCCCGATTCTGCTGTTGGACGAGGCCACGGCATCCCTGGACATCGAGAACGAGCTGGCGGTCAAGCAGGCCATCGCCAATCTGCTCAAGGCGAAAAAGACCGTGGTAATGATCGCCCATACCCTTTCCATCGTCAAGAATGCGGATCAGATCCTGGTAGTGGCAGACGGAACGATCAAGGAATCCGGTACCCACGAGGAGCTGCTGGCTATGAACGGCAAGTATGCGGCCATGTGGAACGCAGAACAGAAAATCACTGTATAAATGAGAGGTCGCGTCTATGAAAAAACTCCATGCGTCGGGCGAGGACTATCTGGAGGCCGTGTTGGTACTCCAAAAGGAAAGAGGGATGGTGCGCTCCGTAGATGTGGCCCGGCACATGGGGGTATCCAAGCCCAGCGTGTGCCATGCTGTAGCTACCTTGAAGGCGGGCGGTTTTCTTACCATGGACGAGGACTTCTTTCTCCGCCTGACCGATGTAGGCCGGGAGGTAGCAGAGCAGACCTATGAGAAGCACTGCTTCTTCACACGCCTGCTGATAGAAGCCGGTGTAGAGCCGAGGATCGCGGAACAGGACGCCTGCCGCATGGAGCATGTGATCAGCGAAAGTAGCTTTCGGCATCTGAAGCAGAATATGGACAAAAAGAAATAGTCGCGGGAGGTGAAGCTGGTGACCGGGATGGCTGTGCTGCAATATGGGAATTTGTGTATTGACCCAAATCAACGCAGGGTCTATGTAAATGAACAAGTTGTGGAGTTGACCACGATGGAGTTCAATATCTTATACTATCTGGCTTTGCATCCCGGCTGGACCTTTACCCGGGAGCAGCTTTACCGATATGCGATGCCTGATGATTTTGCTTCCGGCCTCGAAAGCGTCACCAGCCGGATCTACAAGATACGGAAAAAACTAAATATCAATGCGATTCAAACTGTACATGGATACGGTTATCGCTTTCAAAAATAAAAATAATGGCTGTGAATAGATTGCCTCTAATCACAGCCATTATTCTATATTCATCAGTTATAGATGCCAGCCAGTTGCCCTTGTGCGTAGAGATAAAAATTTTCGATATATCCCATCCTTTTGTAGTAATTCGTTATGTTTCCCTTGTTGAACAACTCGCCCTTGGTCTATTACAATAATCTGGTCGGCGTTTCGGACAGTGCTCAGACGGTGGGCAATCGAGATCAGCGTCTTATCCTTTGTCAGCTCCTGGATGGCAGATAAAAGCGCCTGCTCATTCTCCGGGTCCACGCTGGAAGTCGCTTCGTCCAGAATGATGATGGGAGCATCTTTCAAAATGGCCCTGGCGATGGAAATACGCTGCTTTTCTCCTCCGGAGAGAGTGGAGCCGCCCTCTCCGATGATTGTGTCGTATCCTTCAGGGAGGGACAAAATGAAGTCGTGGCAGCAGGCCCGTTTTGCGGCCGCTACCACCTGCTCATGGGTGGCTTCCGGCCGGCCAAACCGGATGTTGTTTTCCACAGAGTCGTGAAAGAGGTACACATTCTGAAAGACCATGCTGATGTATTCCAGCACGCTGTCCGCAGTATAATCCCGCACATCTTTTCCGCCAATCCGAACGGTCCCTTCCTGCACATCCCAAAAGCGGGCAATCAGATTGCAGAGTGTGGTCTTGCCGCTGCCGGAGGGTCCTACAATCGCGCAGGTGGTGTGCTCCGGGATTTCCAGCGAAATATCATGGATCACCCGGCGGTCCCCATAGCCAAATGAGATATGTTCCAGAGAAATATCATAGTGGGACACAACCAGTTTCTCCGAGCTGGCATCCATCTTTGGAATGTCGGTGACTTCCTCCAGCCGGTCCAGTTCCGTATTGATCTTCTTGCTCAAAAAGGCGCTGTTGCCCATCGTCTCCAAGTCGGAATAGACTGTGAAAGCGCAGAACAGGAAAGTCAAGCAATAAGGCAGGCTGATCTGCCCTGCCAGATACAGCAGAGCCGCCGCCGCAATCAGCACACAGCTCATGAGCTTAAAGGTCACCCCATAGAAACGGAGGACGCCAGCCGTAGCCTTTTCCTGTCCGTAGTCCGCATCCCATTTTTCCTGGAACGCAGCGCGGACTTCCCGCTGTCCTTCGTCACCTTTAGAGAAAGAACGCAGCACCGAAATACCCCGTATGTATTCCATCACCTTACCGACCAGATGCTCTTGGGCCTCTTGGTAAATAGGGGCATATTGGGCGGCACGAAGCCTCACCCAGCGGAGAACCAGCATCCCAAGCGCCAGCCCCACAAGGCTCAATCCCGCAATCACCGGGCTGAAAAAGAACATCATCACGGACATCAGCACAGCCATGGCCACACCGCTGGTCATCTGCTCAATCGCCAGCATGGAGTACCCCTCCAAATCGGCAATCGTGGTGGTGAGCATGGCCTGAATGGTGCCCAGATTTTGTTCTGAGAAATATCCCATGGGTGCCTGTTTCAGCCGTTCTCCAATCTCCAGCCGGTAGTCCCGGAAAATGTCATAGCCAGATCCGCTCATGGTACGGTCATACATCCACTGGAAAAAGAAGCGGCCCAGTACACTGCCCAGAATTACGCCAAAAGCCTGCCCGATGATGACCGGAGAGAGTCCATCCAGATGGAGCAGAATCCAGAATACACCGAACATCATAAACCCGTTGAAGAATGATTTCAGAATATTGCAGACAATCCCTGCCACGATTTTTCCCCGGCTGTTTCCCGCAATTTTAAAGATACGGCGAATCATTTCAAACATCTTCTACACCTCCTTCCGTAGAGCCGGCGTAGTCCTGCCACATTTTCCGGTAAAGGGGGCAGTTCTCCAGAAGCTCCTCCTGAATGCCCCGGCCCACAATCTCGCCATTGGCAACAACCAATATCTGGTCGGCATTGCGGATCGTATTCAGCCGGTGGGCCACGACAATCAGAGACTTTCCCGCCACCAGCTTACTGATAGCCTGCTGGATCAGCGCCTCGTTCTCGGGATCGGCATAGGCGGTCGCCTCGTCCAAAATGATGACGGACGCCTGCTTGAGCATGGCCCGCGCAATGGTGATGCGCTGCCGCTCTCCGCCGGAGAGGCGGTCCCCGGCATCACCGGCCATGGTATCATAGCCCTGCTCTAACTGCATGATAAAGTCGTGGCAGTTGGCAGCCTTGGCCGCAGCCTCTACTTCCCCGTCGCTGGCATTAGGGTTTCCCATGCGGATGTTTTCCCGAATGGATTTATCAAAGAGAAAATTGTCCTGGGCTACATAGCTGATCTCGCCCATGAGCTGCCCGAACGGAATGTTGCGAATATCCTGCCCGCCAAAGCGGACTGTACCGGAGGTTACATCCCAGAAGCCGGCCATCAGCTTGGCAATCGTAGACTTCCCGGAGCCGGATGGACCGACTATGGCGGTCATGGTACCGGGCTGTGTCTGGAATGAGATACCGTGGAGAACTTCGGCTTCATTGTAAGCAAAATGGACATCCTCAAATTGATAACGCCGCTCCCCAAGCTCTGCGGGCTTTGTGGGGCGGACAAGTTCCGGTGTTTTCAAAAAAGCTGTGACCTGTTCCAGATTGCCCTTGATCATGCTGACCTGCTCCATGGCTTCGGATACCTTCATCAGAGGCGCAATAAACCCCAGAGGCACCACCAAGGCCACCAGAAAGACAGGGAGAGAAAGACTTCCCTCCATGTAGAGCCACGCTCCCACTGGAAGGGTCCCCAGAAGCGTAGAAGGGAGGACTGCCCGGGCCGCCGCGTTCCAAAGCCAGCACTGGCTCCACCATGCCATGGTGGAATCGTGGAAATAGCGGACAGAATCAGCATACTTTCCATAGGAAGCTGCGGATCGGTTGAACGCCTTGATGACCTGAATACCGTTGACATACTCCACCAAGGCACTGTTCATCTCGTTGGCAGATCGCATATAGTTCTCCATGCGGGGCCCATATCCCCGCATCATGGCGGCAAAAAAGAGGGTGCCCAGCGGAATTGTCACCAGTGCGGCCAGCCCCATCCGCCAGTCCAGCAGGAAAATCAGAAGAATACTGCATAGGGGTGCGGCGATGTTGGATGGCAGTTCCGGCATGAAATGGGCCATGGAGTCCTCCAACTTCGCCACATTGTCCACGATCAGATTTTTGAAAGCCCCGGTAGGTGTTTCCAGCATGACGCCCATGGGGACCTTCGCCATCCGGTCTGTAATGGCCTCCCGGATATTTTTCAGTATGGTAAAGGAAATTTTGTGGGACATCAGGGAGGACCGCCAGGTAAGCAGCATTTTTATGATCTGGCAAACTGCGGCGCCTCCGCAGAGAAACAATACCAGCGTGGGCGTTGCAGTCCCCCGGTACAAGGCGTCCGCGAGGACAGCCACCATTAAAAATGGGCCCATGCCAAAGAGTTCTCCCAAAACAGCCAGGAAGATGGAGAGGAGCATTTTACCGTTGTTTTCTCCCACGAAAGCAAAGAGCTGCCGAATCGTTCCCGGTTCTTTCGACTTCATAACCAGCCTCCTTTCAGGCCACAAAAAATACAAGGAGGGTATTGCAATTTCAAGTGCCCTGTGCTAAAATCTGAATTACATCGTAATATTACAGTGTAATTTTAGTATAGGACGGAGGGACAGCGAATGTCAAGAGACTTTCAGCAGACACACGAAAATCTTTTGCTCTGCGCCCAAAAGCACTTTCTGGAATATGGCTTTGAGCGGGCCAGCATCCGGGAGATCTGCAAGGACGCCCATGTGACTAACGGAGCTTTTTATAACCACTTTGACGATAAGGAAGCTCTGTTCGGCGCGCTGGTGGAGCCTGTTGTCCAGGAGGTCAAGGCCATCTATGAGGCGTCGGTAAATGAGCACATGGAACTGGCAAAGACGGACGACTTGAAATCCCTCTGGAAACTGTCGGAGGAAACGCTGTCGGTCATTATCGAATACATCTATGAGCATTTTGATGTATTCCGGCTGCTTCTTATGCGGGCGGAGGGCACGCGGTATTCCTCCTTTTTGGATGATGTTGTCTGTCTGGAAACCCGGGTCACGCTGAAGTTCTTTGCAGAATTGAAATCTCGGGGCATCCAGGTCCGCGAATTGGCGGAAGAGGAGTGGCATATTCTGCTCCATGCGTATTTTGCGTCCCTGGCTGAAGTGGTCATGCACAACTTCCCCAAGGAGGCCGCGCTGAAATATGTTCACACGCTTGTCTCTTTTTTCAACTCCGGATGGCAGACAGTTTTGGGGATCTGATCCCCAAAATTTTTGCGCAATAGTTAGCATCTACTAACTAAGTGATGTGGAGGTGAAACCGCAGCGTCCCCTTTGCACGGGGTTTTGCAACACTTAATTCTTTTCAGAAAGGACATATTCAAAAATGGAAAACACAAAGAAGCTCACAGGTAAAGACCTAATCAATGTCGGCATTTACACAGCCATGACCCTCGTTATTTTCTTTGTTGTCGGCCTGCTTACTGCGCTGCCGGTGGTCTACCCGTTCCTGTTCATAATTTGGCCTATCGTCTGCGGCATTCCTATGATGCTCTACTATACCAAGATTCAGAAGTTTGGTATGCTGACCATCACAGGTATCATCGGCGGCATCTTTTTCTATCTGATCGGCTATGGCTGGATCGGCCTGCTCGGCTGGGTGCTCGGCGGCATCCTGAGTGATGTTGTGCTCAAAATCGGCGGCTATCAGAAATTCAAGGTCACTGTTCTGAGCTACGCCTGCTTTTGCCTTGGCATCATGGGCTGCCCCGCCAACCTTTGGTTTGCCGGCGAAGCGTATTGGGAAAACATCCACACCTCCATGGGCGATCAGTACGCAAACACCTTGCAATCCCTGATGCCCTCCTGGATGCTGTATGTGGGCTTTGCGCTGCTGTTTGTGGGCGGTATTCTGGGCGCGCTGCTGGGTCATAAAATGCTGAAAAAACACTTTGAGAGAGCTGGAATTGTGTAATGGAGCAGCTTCAAGCGGTTGTTGAAAACAGAACAGGCTTTTGCTTGGACCCACGAACCAAGCTGTTGCTGATGGCCGTTGTCGCTACCGCAGAATTTCTATATAGCCACACCGCCTTTATGATCGCGGTGGCGATGATTCCCTTTGTCCTGCTGCTGACTAACCGGCAGTATAAGACGGCAACGGTGTTCTTCTGCCTGTTCGCAGCGGGGCTGTTTGTGCAGGCTATCCAGAACTCCGTCCAGTTTCCCATGATCGTCAATATGCTGGTAGTCCTGTTGGTGGGACTGGTCCTGCGGCTGTTTCCGGCCTTTGTGATGGGGGCCTACATCATCAAATCCACCACGGCCAGCGAGTGCATTACTGCGCTGGGTCGGATGCACATTGGGCGGCAGATCACCATTCCGCTCTCCGTCCTGTTTCGCTTTATCCCTACCATGCAGGAGGAGTCGGCCGCCATCAAGGACGCCATGCGGATGCGGGAGGTCCAGTTCGGGACAAAGAAATTCTGGCAAAACCCCGCCGCCCTGATTGAATACCGTTTTATTCCCCTGATGATCTCGGTGGTCAAAATCGGGGATGATCTCTCCGCGGCAGCCCTGACCCGCGGCCTGGATAACCCGGTCCGGCGCACCAATATCACAAAGGTCGGTTTTACTGGCTGGGATCTGCTGGCGGTGCTGATTGCCGGAGTTGCACTGCTCTCCACATACTTTTTCAGTCCGTGGTAAGGAGGTGATACCGTGATCGAATTGAAAGATGTTTCCTTTACTTATGAGAGCGGAGAAACCCAAAATAACCTGAACCATATCAATCTGACAATCCAGGATGGCGAAACCATCCTGCTCTGCGGAGAGTCCGGCTGCGGCAAGACGACGCTGACCCGGCTGATCAACGGCCTGATCCCGCATTATTACGGCGGGAAGCTGACCGGGCAAGTCCTTTTAGATGGGAAAGAGTTAAAAGACTATCCTCTTTATCAAATCGGTCAACGGGTAGGGTCTGTATTCCAAAACCCAAGGACGCAATTCTACAATGTAGATACGACCAGCGAGATCGTTTTCGGGTGTGAAAACATGGCCCTGCCGGTCCCAGAGATGCGGGAGCGTCTGGAGGAGACTGTCCACAGCCTCAAGCTGGAAAAACTGCTGAATCGGAGCTTGTTTGCTCTGTCCGGTGGAGAAAAGCAGAAAATCGCCTGCGCCTCTGCCGACGCAATCCACCCGGACATCTTTGTATTGGACGAGCCATCCTCCAACCTGGATATTGCCACCATCGAAGATTTAATTGGCGTGATCCGGCACTGGCAGTCTGAGAAAAAGACCGTGATCGTCGCGGAACACCGGCTTTATTATCTCGTTCCCTACGCAGATCGAATTCTCTACATGACGCACGGAAGTATTACGCAGGAGTTTACCAAAGCAGAGTTTCAAAAATTACTGCCTGATGAATTACAGGGAATGGGGCTACGGGCACTGGACCCATTCCACCTGCCTCCAGAGGCCTCGCCCAAGCCTTCCGCCCCGCAATTACATATCAAGGGGTTCCAGTTCTCCTATGAAAAGCACGGCCCCCTCAATGTGGATATTCCAGACCTGATCCTGCCCCAAGGGGAGATCATCGGCATTATCGGAAACAACGGCGCGGGAAAATCTACCTTCGCCCGGTGTCTGTGCGGTCTGGATAAGAAGGCGAAAGGTGTGCTTGAAATGGATGGGGCCTCCTATGACGCAAAGCAGCGCAGGCACATTTCCTACATGGTCATGCAGGATGTAAACCACCAGTTGTTCACGGAAGATGTGCTGGATGAACTGCTGCTCAGTATGGACATCGAGGACGAGAAAGCGGACACGGCCCACGCCAGTGAGATTCTGGACAGTTTGGATCTGTTGGACAAGGTAAAGCTGCATCCCATGTCCCTGTCCGGCGGAGAAAAACAGAGGGTGGCGATTGGCAGTGCAATAGCATCAGACAAAAAGCTCTTGATATTCGACGAGCCTACCAGCGGATTGGATTACCGGCATATGCTGGAGGTATCGGACAACTTAAACCGCCTGAAAGAGATGGGAAAGAGCCTGTTTCTGATTACACATGACCCCGAGCTTATTTACAAATGCTGCACCTATCTGTTGTTCATTCAGGGAAGCAAGGTGCTGTGGCATCGGCCGATGGATGGGAAAGCTGTAGAGCTCTTGCGGACTTTCTTCTCCCACGAGCAAGAAACAGGTGCGGTCAATGCTTCCTGATAAAAAACTGCACGCTTCCGGCGAGGACTATCTGGAGGCTGTGTTGGTACTCCAGAAAAAGAAAGGCATGGTACGCTCTGTGGATGTGGCCCGGTATATGGAGGTGTCTAAGCCCAGCGTGTGCCATGCGGTAGCTACCTTGAAGGCGGGTGGCTTCCTCACCATGGATGAGGATTTCTTCCTCCGCTTGACCGATATAGGCCGCGAAGTAGCGGAGCAGACCTACGAGAAACATTGCTTCTTCACTCGCCTGCTGGTGGAAGCCGGTGTAGAGCCCAAAACCGCCGAACAGGAGGCCTGCTGCATGGAGCATGTGATTAGCGAGAATAGCTTTCGGCATCTAAAGCAAAGTATGGACAAAAAGAAATAGTCGCGGGAGGTGAAGCTGTTGACGGGGGTAGCTGTACTGCAATATGGGAATTTGCGTATTGACCCCAATGAACGCAGGGTCTATATAAATGAACAATTTGTGGAGTTGACCACAATGGAGTTCAATATCTTATACTGTCTGGCCTTACATCCTGGCTGGACCTTTACCCGGGAACAGCTTTACCGATATGCGATGTCCGATGATTTTGCCTCTGGCCCTGAAAGCGTTACCAGCAGGATCTACAAGATACGGAAAAAACTAAATATCAATGCGATTCAAACGGTACACGGATACGGTTATCGCTTTGAGAAGTAGAAGTAAAAGGGAGCGGCCTTTGTTGATCAATGAAGGTTGCTCCCTTTTGCCATGTTGAAAATTGGAATTAAAATGGAAAAAGTGAAAACTCAGTCAGAATTTGGTCAGATTTACCGAATACAATGGAGATAAATTCTAACCATATAGGCGACTTTGAAAAACGGGAGGAATGTGTATGAAAACTAAAAATCGAAATAGCAGAGGGAATTTCAAGTTGCGTTAGGCGGTCTTATTCTTAAATGAATGAGGCCGCCTTTTCTTTTAATTCCCGACAAAATTCTACAAAAAAATCAAATTACTGAACCTGGATCATTGGCAGACCTGCTGCCCGCTCTAATGGACAATGCAGGTTCGTGTGCAAAGTGCGGTTCAGATGGCAAGGAGCCAAATGCGCATGGAGAATTTGAAACCCATGCACATAAAAAGGTTCGTCGCCCATCTGCTTACATTTCGACACACAGTTTACTATCGAATATGGTTCTTCTGCCGCCCTTTTCGGAGGACAGGGCGGGAACATCACAAGACAAGCGACAAGCCTCCTCCTGCGGGCGTCGGAAGTCGTGACGGACTTCTTTATGTGTATCACACAGCCGATTGCTCACCTTTGTGGTGCGTGGCCGGCTGTGTTGTTTTATATAGAACACAAAGACGCCCATTAGTTCGGTGCCGGTCCCCTCCAAATGTTCAAGATTCCCAAAAATTCTTGAACGATTTGGAGGACAAGACCATGCGGTATCGAAATAATGGACAGATAGAGGAAGAACTACAAATCAGATTTACAGGTTACTTAATCCAGGCAGTAAAACGCACACGGCGCGATTACCTGAACATGCTCAACCAATACAGCAACAGTGAAATACTGACCGATACAACCTATACCACAGGACAGACTTTGGAACAAGAGGTTACAGAGCACCTTCCTCTATGGGATGTGATCGAAAGTAATGCGCTCTTCTATGCCCTCAAGCGGTTGAATGAACGCGAGCGGTATGTGTTCCTGGCGCATGTTTTGGACAACTGCCCTTTTGACTTGATTGGTGTAAGACTGGGCCTGACTTATAAAGGTGCAGCCGCAGTCTATTACCGTGCTGTTCAAAAGTTGAGAAAAAGTATTGAGGGGGTGGAAAAACATGATATTTGAACAACTGTTGTTTCAGGCAAAGGAAGGTGATCTGGAGTCAATTACCGATATTTTGAATATGTATCGGCCCTTACTGCTCAAATATTCTGTAATTGACGGCCGGCTGGATGAGGATCTATACCAGGAGCAGTGCATTACATTGATGCGAGCCATCAAACTGTTCCGAATTTGAATTTATGAGAAAGGCTCCGAGACCTTTTGATCTCGGGGCCTTTCCCGTGGATTCAAACAGGATGTACTAAGAGGAAAAAAACAAGCGCACAGTAGTAGTTGGATGCTGCTGTGCGCTTATTCCGACATAACCTGTGGGCCTCACCCGAAAAGGTGAGGCCACACTGCGGTAAAACTTATCCTACCACGATTTCCTTTTTACCAGATCGCTCCGAAAAGAATCTCTGCAAAATGCTTATTGCAATTTTATTGCTCCTCTCCAGCGGCAGCCTTATCATAGTAGTAGATATAGGCGTTGTAATCCCGAAACCGAGTGATCAGCCGAATCCGGATGTACAAATGTGCCGTTTCAGAATAGAGGTTAAATTCAGTCGGATCACTGGTAGTCCCGGCATATCGGCAGAAGCGTTTCATGGTTTCCAGCGTCTTAAAGGCCGGCAACTTGAATAGGGCATTTTGAAACTCATCGATTTCTTTTACCAGCTCTGGCGGCGTCTTTTTGCCGCTCTCATTGTGCCAGGTTGTCCACCAGCGGTATCCATCGTAATCCGAACGGGAATAAGCAAGTTCGCTGACAGGGCGTTCGATGAGCTGCATTGGAGGCTTGTAGGTGTGCTTGAACACTTCTGAAAAAGTGCAGTTCTGCACCAGATAACAGGTGGACTTTTCTGCGCTTTTCTTCAGATGTCCAGACTTGACGGCATCCCACTCCGCAAGGGGCAGGGGCGTATGGGCGGCATCCCGAAGGGCCTCATCCATGCCGCAGGCTTCACAGATCTGCACATCCGCATAGCGGCTGAGGGCATTGACCATCAGGTGGGCTGCCAGAGGAGAGCCACACCGCAGGCATTTGGGAGGGGCCGCTGCATCGCCATGAGCATAAAGCTTTTTGTCTTGCTTCCAAGCGGCTTCCAGTAATTCTTTGGGGTATAATTTGATTTTCATGGTAATGTCTCCTGATTTTGAATTTATGTTCAAAATTATATCGAGGTCTTCCCCCTGCTTCATAAATTGTTCAATCTATGCAACAGATTCGCTCATCGAAAAAAGAGTTCGCAGAGTTGCAGCCAGTTCTGTGCGGTTTTTGCAGGGGAGGCGATGACTGACGCCACAGTTATGCCCTTCTGAATTCATTTTGCAGATGGTGACACTCAACGCAGAGCCGTCGTGGCAGATCCACATCCGTCTGCCAGCAGCCGGGTCTTCTGCCACAATCCAGAGCGGGCGCTGGCGGGTCATATAAGACTGATTGGCAGCCTTCCACCCGCTGTAATCAGAGTAGTGGAAGCCTGGAGCATCTAATTTGCGTTGGTTTAGCGCCAAATAGACTTCCTTGTACTTCATGCGCTGCGCCTCCCTTCCTGCAACGATAGATATTCAGCGTATCCCTCCGGGTCCAGTTCACGCAGGCGGTCTGCCCGGAAGCGGTACTCTGGATACTCACAGTAACCACTGCGCTGCGTTGCCCCGGTAGGGATAGCCAATCCGTGGCGGATCAGCCAGACCGGGAAATCGGCATCGCCATTGGTATCGATGAACGCGCAGTCTTTCCCCCGTTCCCCGTCCAGATTGACCGTCAGAGAGGCCCAGGGCTCCGCATAGCCATTTTCCCATGTGTGCATGGCAATCGCCAGGTTGCCGTCCATATAGGCAGATACCTTTAGCTGTATGGGATGTGTGGAGCCGTACTTTTCATAAGGGAAGGTAATAGGCCCTTGCCTACCCATGGCCGGCATTGGCCTTTGGGCCGGAGCTGTACTGATGTTTGGCGTCAGATCCAGTTCCCAGCATATAGCGAGAATATCAGAATCGTCCACACGGTAGTTATATTTTTTGGCATACTTGGGGTGGAAGAGAAGCTGACCGTTCTCCACAACAAATTTGCCTTCCTTGGTGCCATAGGTGTACTGGCGGCCATCCAGAAGATGTTGCACCTTTTTGGCGTCCGCTTTGATCTTTCCTTTGTCGTACCATGTGGTGTACTGCACCGCAACCTCAAGATTAGGGTTTGAATGAAAGCGGGTTTCTAAAAACTGCAGGACACGCCCGCAGACTGCCGCCCGCTGTTCGACGGTTTGGGCTAAATTAAAGGACAGTGTGAAATACGAATAGTCACGCCCGGACAACCCATAGCCGTGAAGTGTATTGCTGAAGTCGTTGCACCAGAAAAACAATTCCCAACGGGAACTTCCATAAGGCGCCGGATCTTCGGATTCATACTGATAGCAGATAAACTCCCTGGCAATGGCCGCCATGACAGAGGCCATCACAGCGTTTTTTGACTCAGCTGCCCGTTTGATCCTGCGGTGCGCCTCGTCAGGGCCGTCATCGCAAATCTGACGGTTTGCCTCCCGCTGCTCTGGGGTGTAGACATATTGGAGTCTAAGCGAATGGACATCTTCCCGGGCATAACCCCGGTCAATCCATTTTGCGCTGGAACTTTTGACAGAAGATTTGTCATGTAATATATTCATGGTGATTCTCCTTTTTGATTTGATGTAAATGCTTGTCGATAACTCGGCGAAGGCAGTCAATGAAAATTTTCATCGCAGTGACGGCCGGCCCCGCCATATTCCAGCAGGGCATAGCCGATACACCGGGCCGTCTCGCCCAAAGTGTTTTTCACGGCTTCTTCCACCACATCATCCGTATCTGGGCACTCCTGTTCGTTGTTAAGGCGTGTCAGCTCGTGGTGCAGCTCTTTCATCTGCTCTGGCGTTACCGGCTGGTCAGTTTGGACCAGTACATCAGCAAAGTCGCCGCAGCCATCAACATTCAATTCTCGGATCAGCAATACTCCCATAAACGATCCTCCTTCAACGGTCCTCGTGCCAATCATAAAGCAAAAGGTCATGGCTGGAGGCATTCGGCTGGAGGACTGCCGCCCGAAAACGATAATTTGTAAATACAAAGCCAGTGGGTTTGTGCGTGTACTGGACGGCAAGAATGTGATACTCCCGACCCATCCAGTCGGCAGATTCCAGGACCTGTTCGGTTTCATTCCCAAAATCAAGGGCAAAAATCCAGTTATCCTGACAGCTGCTCGGGTCAGAGTAAGGCTCCCCGCTCGGCAGGAACAGAAGCTTTTGTTTCATATCTTCATAACTGTGGACCCCCGGGTGTTTATTCAAGAACGCTTGTGCCAGTTGTTCCCTAAAGGTATAGAAGGGGATGAATGGCTTTTTTCCCTCGAAGTCCCCGTTTCCATCCAGAGCGATCACCTGCCCATCCGAGATGATCTCGATGATAACATCCTTTCGGATGCGGCAATCATTTTGATAATCATCCGGGGTAGAAGTGTACCATGTGCCATCAACTGTATCACGGTTGCAGTAGTAATAGGGCTGGTTTACAGATTGGAACACATCCTTGCAGAAGCCTGTGTCTTCAAACAGAAAAGTGAGCTGGATCGTTTTCATTCGAGTTCCCTCCGTAGTAATAATCATAGATTTTTCTTAGACCGCACCGTATTTTGGCTTTGGTAGGACTGCCGGTGGCGATTCTCTGACCAGAGCCAAACGCTGGCCCGAAAAACCAAATTTCGTAGTGGGTGCAGAGATGCCGCCCTTTTGTGTGGGCGCTTGAAACCGACCACATATAGGCGTCGCCGGACACCGTAAACTCCTTGGGATAGCAATATTCCCGCATTCCATCCGGCGAGAAATCATCCAGCGCCGCGGCATTCCCGGAACGGGGGTCTGCTTGCGGCTGAACGACCTCCCGGAGCCAGAGAAGAAAAGAAGGCTCCCCGGCGCTCATACCGATTCCTCCGGCTTGCCGGCCTTTTCATAGTAGACCTTGCGAGTGCCGGCGCCGCGAACTTGGAAGATAAAACCGGGCACCATCTCAGCCAGCTTGTCAGCATACATTTTGGCGCGGCCACAATCTGGGATCAGCGTAGCATAAACCAGGCCGACTCCAACTTTTCCTTCATGCAAATTTATAGCGCCATAACAGCGGGCTCCAATTTTCTTCCCATAGACGATATAGTTCATCGCTTCCCGCCCTTTCTGTTAATACCAGATGAAAGTCTGGCCGCATAATACCTGAATACGGTCCATAATGGCATCAACTTTCTTTTCGGAGAGGGGAACATCTGCATTATTCCAGTGCCGAATCAATTCTTCCAGTGTACGGTCTGGAGCTGATACACAGAAATCACAGCAAAAGTTATAGAGCGGCTGCCCGGTATAGGCTTCAAAGACGCTTTCAGTACCATCAGCAATCCGCTGTCTCTGGTTCCCACTGTAGTTGATACGGCCTAAATAGGCGGTACCATAGCGTTCACGGTAGGCATTGATGATTTTGCGGTTTAAGTCATTGTAAGTATCATCGGCTTCATCAATCCTGAGATACCCTTCACGAGCGAGGGCATACTCCCGCTGCACTTGCAGGTAGTAGGAGAGGGCGTCCATGGGTTTCGGATCATGCGTGGGATGTTTTAGTTTCATCAAAAAATCCTCCTAAAAAACAAGGGACCGGCAAACAGCAAATGCGCTGTTTGTCGATCCCTTTGTGATAGTGTCCCTTGCCAAATAGCAAGGCATTTGTCAAATAAGAAAAAGTGTAGAGTTTTATTTCTGTGGAGCAACATTGAAAGTATCAATGATACAATACTGGCAGATCAATCAGAAAAATCTTTTAGGTGCTGAATGATCCATGCTTGCAGCTCGTGTTCTCCCGCACTGCCATTTGCAATAGAGATAAACATATCCGCAAGTTCGCCGGGCTTCAGTTCAAGAACATAGCCGTTCCATTTCAGCAGCAACTGCGTCATCATTGCGCCAATCCGTTTGTTACCATCAAGAAAGGCATGATTGGAGGCCAGTCCAAACCCTATTCTGGCTATTTTCGCAAGGTCCGTTTCAAAAAGATCAAAACCGGCAAAGGTTTGCAACGGAGCATTGACTGCGGCTTCCAGACTATTTCGGTCCCGAATACCGTCCAACCCACCTGAAGCTTTGATGATCCTGCTATGGACGGCGATAACATCTTCAACCGTCACCCAAATCATTCCGCCATCCTCTTATAGTCATCAGCGAAAGAACTTAAAACCGCATCGGTATCCGCCAACATCTGCTCCCTTGAAATTTCTGCAGATGGTGTGTTAAGAGTTAAGGGAAACGGCATTCCATTATTGCGGACAAAGGCATTTGCAAAAATGTTGAATGCGGTGGATGTGGATATGCCCAGCTGCTCGCAGATGGCGGCCATTTGCGCTTTGACCTGACTATCTATTCTAAATGTCATATTGGTATCCATATAATCGACCTCCTTGCACTACAATTATACTACATATCATGTACAAATGCAACGAGTAGGATGCTTAATTGAAGAAGGCCACGGGAACCAATCGTCTTTGAGGGAGTGCTGTATCATCTATGCGGCAGCTTCTGCGGGAGGCAGCTCGTTGATGATGGGAGCGGAAAGTAAAATGGCCGTTTCGGTATCTTCCATTAACAGCCACGCACCATCGCGCCAAACACAAGAAGTTGCCTTGTTGTAAATCTCCGGGACCTTATTGGGATCGTCGATGCACTCGCGGGTAACGAGCAGGCACATGTGATCGAGATAGAAATAGTGAAGAGATTTTTCAATTTCCTCTCGTAAGGTATGGGCCAGGGCTGCAATTTCATCCATATCCTGCCGCTGAAAAGCAGCCTCGGAAATCTTTTTCAGGCACTGTGTTTGCTGAATCGCTGCATCAATGTAGGTTTTGGCCTCGTTAAACAGGCTGTGCCGGATACGAATATCACATAGAGCTACATGACGGGTGTATTCGGTGGCTGCTTTGCAGATTTGCCCCCGCAGTTCTTCATAAGGTTTTTGGTACTTTGTTTTCAGCACTTCCAGCGATACAACTTCCAGATTTCTCCGAAGGGTATCCAAATGAATTTCAAGTGCCTTGCGTAATTCTTTTTCGTCCATAGTTTTCCTCCATTTCACAACAGAAATTACTTTTGTGGGGATGCCTGCTGATCCTCCTGTAAAATATCCTGTGCGGCCTTGGATACTGCATCCCAGTAACACTCCCAATAGGTATCGCAGAGATCCAGGTAGTGGCTGATGCGCCCTTTGATGTCCGCATTGTGCAGCAGTTGTTTTTTCTGATCTTCTGTCAGAGCCAGATACTCCGGCAAAGCTTGAGCTTTATCAAGAAAATCCTCCCGTGCGCACTCATCTTCATAGGCTGCCGCCACGGTGCGTATAAATTCAGGAGCCAGCGGCAGAGGCCGTTTTTCAATGGAGAGGTAAAAGTGGTTTTCGCAGTATTCCCCATCCAGATAGCACTCATAGCTTTCTGCGGTTTCTTCCTCTGCAAACTGACTCTTTTCACGCCATTTCTCAATGCAGCCGCTCTCCAGTTCGTTTTTCAGATCGTCATGAAATTGCCGCTGGGCATCCGTTAAATTAGTGAACGGAGCCTCATAAGAGCCAAATTCCCCGTCAGTGGCCCAATGCGAGACGACGACATAAAGCGTACCTTGGGGATACGCCTGCTCGGGAACGGCCAGAGGCGTCAACATTTCAGGCGCCATGATGACCAGTTCCAGCCCTAAATCCTCCACACGCTTTGGCGCACCATAGAGTTCAGAAAAAGTCTGCTCCAGTGCGCGGCGGGCAGCGGAAAGGCACGGCGGGTCAAATTCACAATAGATGTCCGGCGTATCATTTTCAGTTTCCCGGTCATCATCCGTGCGAATTTCAAGGATGCGCCCGAAGAGCCCGCTGTACTCACTCGCTTCATTGGCGAGGACGCGGCTGCCTACTGTGTAGGTGATGTTCTCATGTGAGAATTTCTCATCCGGTTTCTTATAAATCATAGTCCATTCCTCCCTTGAAGGGGAAAAGCAAGTCCCCTTGATTCATCAATAAATGTGCCTTTATTATCCGCGTCGAAAATGACGGCACCGCTCGTAAACATGAAAATGAGCAGTGGAATAAAAGCGATATGCCTGCTGCTTTTTAGGCGGCAGCAGCCAACGGCGGATGGGCCGCTTGGCAGTACCGCAAACTGCAGGCTTTTGGCTTTTGAAGATTTTCATCATCCATATCCTCCTTGATAGACTGTACGCGAAATGGTGATCACCCTTCCTCCATGTCCTCGCCGGCCTCGATGATACCGCGCTTCCGTTTCAGCTCCGCGATTTTTCGCTTCCACTCTTTCTGCGACTGCTCGGCCCGTGCCCGTTCCGCTTGCTGATCTTCCGGGGAGAGTGCAGAAAACTCCCACTCCCGGCGATCTGCGTCAATATCCGCCATGATGCGGCGCACCAGGCGCAGAGCCAGTTCGCTCTTTGTCGGCGGCAGCTGCTCCATGGCAGCCTGCCCCTGCTGAAAAAGAAGCCGGTACCGGTCGTATTGAGCCTCGGTGATGAAACCCCATCCGAAGTCATCCTGGAGTTCCCGCTCGCTGTGGTATTGCATCACTTTCTCAAATTCAGCCTGCCGGACAGAGCATTCTTTCTCCACCGTCCGGGCATATTTTGCTTCTATGCGGCGCAGATCTTCCAGCACCTTTGTACAGGCTGCCGCCTCCATCAAATAACCATGGTCCCGCGGTTTCAGATACCTACTCATCCAGCACCTCCGTTTGCTCATCATCACAGCTTACCAAAGGGCAGGCGTAACTCTTATCAATGCTGGGCATGGTACAGCCCATATCAGGATCATGACAATCACAATTCAAGCAGGGAACCAGTGGCTCCGGCTGAAGCCGGATTCCCAAAACGATGAATTCACTCCATCTTCCGCAGTGTGGGCAGGGGATTGTCCCGTTGTACGCATGGTCGATCTGCTCTTGTGTAACGGGGGAAATCTTATGGCAGCATTCGTTCCGCACATATACGATATGAGCGGCTCGCCAGACTTCTGGACGGTATCTCTTATTGAAAGGAAGGTAGCCGCCCCATTGCGGATTGTCGAAAACCCGATCAATGTGTAGCTGAAGGGCTTCTTTTCGCAGTTCAGCGGCTGATGCCCCGATATAATTGTGTTCGCTGCACCATTGGATCAGATGCTTTAGCAGATGTGTCTCCCCATCGCGTTCGATGACAGCATCCGCCAGCCTGCACCAATCCTTTTCTTCAATCTCTCCAAGATTGGTTTTTACACCGTCCCACGGCAAATGCTTTTTATCCCGGCCGGAGCCCGTGCTGTTACAGCGGAATACGCCGTATTGCCAGCGAATATCCTCGTATGTGATAGAAGAGAAGTCTACTCCACTGGGCAGATGATAGTCCCCATATTTCATAGTTTTCAATGCCTCATAATTTTCACGACTGGTCAGACCTTGTTTTACACAGTCTGACTGCTATTGTGAATCTCTCCGGTTTGCGCGGGGCCAGCAGACGCATTGGTGTCTTGGCAGGAGCTGTCCGATGGAGGAATCTCGCCTCTCAAAACAAAAGGAAGAACTGCGTTCCAACTGGTCAGGGGAACTGGATTGCCGTCTATTTCCCGCAGAGCCTCATCCATCCAGCACTTTTCGCAGATATATACATGAGCGTATCTGCTCAAACTGTTCAGGAAAAAATACAGCCCGGAGTATAATTCGTTGCGGCCGCACCGCGGGCAGAGAAGCTGCTGTTCCGTCTCCTGCAGAGGGCAAAGACGCTCAAGAAATCTCTTTGCTTCGTCTTCAGAAAGTTTCATATTGTGTCCTCCATTGCATTTCTTAAAATTTTATTGGCACCAACTTGGCCGATGCCGGTATAAGGTCAAGCCTGTTATGAGATGGATCTCTTTGTCATTAGTGACTTGAATGAATCCTTTTTTGCGGGCCACAACCCTGACCTCCTCATTCATGTCAAGACAAAATACTTGTTCCCCGTCCATCTTCCGGAGCTCTTGCGTGGTAAGGGGAACTTCAGCGGCAAATTTGTTTTCAGGCGGTATAAGCCCAGCTACCAGCATTTGTACTGCGGTCTGAAAACCGGACTCAAAAGCCTGCTCGGCCACAATGCTGCTGCACTCACCGGCGGCAAGCTGGTACGCTTCCAAGGCGGCTATGGCTTCCGGGGAATTGCCCATTTTCTGGCGCAGGAGTTCCTCTGCCATTGAAGCATTATGGTTAAGCTGCTTCTGGTGCTCGCTTTGTGTTTTGAACACGCTCGGCTCATAATCTCCATAGTAGAGATCATGAAGAAAATCAGGGTCAGCGACAAAATCGGCTGATAAGGACTGCTTGGGCGCAGACAGACTTTCGGCGATTCGTTCCAGAGCCTTGATGAGACTGGGCAGCTGGGAATTAAAAAATCTGCGGCCATATTCTGTTTCGTGCAAATTCAAAATTCGTCACCTCCATATAGAGAAAAACCGCCAGTGCCTTCGGGCCTGTAGCGGTTTATGTGAGGCCCCAGAACAGGGACCGGCTTCTTGGTTGTTCATGAGGACAAACCGCCTGCTCCTTTAGGCGGCAGAGGTATCTGTCCCTGCAAAGTCACAACATACGATTTCGCATATTGGCGCGGTGCAATGCCAGTCATTTTTATAGTAGGCCGTGTCGATCCCTTGGTTAAACTCCAATAAAATCCCAGTCCTTTTTTCAAATGTTCTGGCACGCCCTTCCTGAAGCCAGCGATGGTCTTCCGTTCCGCTATATACGAATGGCGCGCTCATTTGCGGTATTATGAACGCACCTTCCTTTGCAATACGGGAGGCCGCCTCTATTACCATGTATTCAAATTCGCCGCTCATGTAGCTTTTGCGGTAATTGTTTGCAATTCGGCCAAACGGCGGATTTGCAATCGCGAAGTCAAATTGGCCCAAGAGGTCAGGCAGAAAGGGATCAAGAACATCCGCGCATATCCATGTGGCCTCTGGCACAACTTTTTTACCAACCTCAACATAGTGCGGATTCAGTTCTACACAGGTAATATCGGCATAGCAGCGGCTGCGGTCACTGCATTCCAGCTGTGCCGCATAGCTCAGTACGCCGATTCCAGCACACAGGTCGATAATTCTGATCGTCTTTCCGTATAGGCACGGAATCTGGAGAGTAAAATCGTTGGCAAGTCCAAAAGGAGTAAAAAATGCACCGGACTTGCTATTGATGTGCTCCGCGTCTTCCCGGAAATTTTCAAAGATAAAAAGCTTATCTTCGTGGGAAAGGTGTTCTTTCTGCAGGAGACAAACCGCCTGATCATGGAGCTGAATTTCTCTTTTGGTCAGCTTACTCATGGGTATCCTCCATTTATGTGGTTTGGTACAGTTTAGACAGTGAAACCTTCCATACTGCAGCGAAGAATGCAGTAGTCGGTCCGAAGGCTTTTCATGTGCCGCAGAATATCTTCTTTGGACTGGTAGCCCTCCAAATTCAACACCTGCCGTTCTGGACACCCCTTCTCGCTGGTCAGGTTGCAGTACCAGTACCCGCTTTTGGTCTGGTAGACCTTCCGATTTCTCTTGTGACCGGGAATCGTGAGCGTCAAATGCAGACCGCCGACGCCATACTCTGCATGAACGAGCATAAAAGTCGCTTTATACAGCTCGCGTTCTTCCTTTTCTACAAAACCGCAGAGATCAGGCAGCCTGGGGCACCTTCCAGATGTGTGGGGCATATTGCGCCGATTCCGTTGGAATTTTCCCCGGCACCAGCAATCCCGCACCTCGCATTTTTCACAATCCACAGCGCCATGAAGCGGTGGGAAATAGTGTTGCTGCTCCATCACATGGCCTCCTTAAAAACAGTCATTCTGCATTACTTTTTGGCAGGCCAAGTCCAAACCAGCTTTCAGCTGAGGCATGGCCTCCATGTATTGGGGAGTGATACCCAGGGCATCAAGCGTGTCTTGAACATCGCCGGTATAGCCGTATTCGTGGTTGGAAAGTTCAGTCAGGAACATTTCATAAATGAAATTATCTCCAGCTTTATCAGCGGCAATGGCCTCATCAAGCTCCTTGCGGTGCCGGGCAAACATTTCATGTAGCTTCGGCGCATCGCTTTTGCGGTAAAATCCACCGGTGCCAGCGATAGCATACACCTGATTCATGTCGGAAGGGCGCAGGCCGAGCCGGCGCATTCCCTCTGCGAACTGCCGTTGATCGAACGCAAAAAACATGGGAAAGGCGTTGACCTCTTCCTGCTGGCGATCCCGTAACTCCTGATAGTGGTTTTTCATACTATGCGGCCTCCTTTTTCATCCGCTGTACAGACAGCCTGACACGCCATTCATCCGGGCGGGGCTGACTGCGGCAAATCCGTTCTAAAAGGTCTTTATTCGCACAAACAGCATATTGCTTCCACTGAGGCCCTGGCCCTTGACGGGTCAGGTGCTCCAAGGCATACATCATCACAGCACCCTACCTTTCCACCTCGAATTGCCGAAGCTTTTCTAACAGCAGACGGGTGTTCTGCGCGTATTGCTCAAGGAACGGCTGATCCAAATCGAAGTTATAATATCGGTAAAACAGCACTTGGAAGGTCATCTGTTTGCATAGTTCCGGAGAGATCGAGCGCATCCGCTTACCGATTTCCGTGATAGCGGCATATTCCTGTTTCAAATACTCTTTCTCCATTCTGGGGAAATTGCGATAAAACCAGTCTTTGACGGAAACCTTTCCGCCGTTGAAATGGTACTGCTGATTGTGGTCAAAGCAGAGGCAGTATTCAAAATCACGGCCCCGCTCGCCGGGTCCTACAGAAAAGGGATAGAGCCGGCAGGTCCGTGGGCGTGCCTCGTAGATGCTGCATAATCCATCCTTCAGGAAAATACAGGAATCGTCCGGCCCCGTGGTTTTCAGCATGAAGATGGGAAAGCACTCTTGGGTCAGCGGCATAGGCTCGCAGTATCGGGTCAACACATCGTCTATGGTGCAGATGTTGGGATCACAGCCACGCAAATAGTTTGCCAACCGGTAGGCGTCCATGCTCTCCACCATCACAGCATCTTTGATATGGCGGCAGCATTGACCGCATCTGCGGCACTGATAGTCCACACAGTCTTTGGCGTGAACTGAAACTACCATTGTTTTTTGATCATCCATGACAATCCTCCGAAAAAAGGCCGTGGCGGAAAATCCGTCACGGCCCAAAACATATAGGACAAGCTCTGTTGTCCCGGTATCTTCTTACAACCGCTTTACGCGCACGCGGCCAGGCTCACCATCGGGAGCGGGTTGCAGGCCGCCAGCGGAAAAGGGGCCATTGAGAGGCAGTAATTGGAGTTAAGCGTTTCAAAGCGTACCATATCATCCGACTGATCGTGGATGGCTACCACACGGGAGGTATGATAGATCTTACCACCTGCATGAAGAAGTGCGCCCTGCCCAATCACCAGCGGACGCAGAAGTGCTCCGCGCATCACAATAGATTTTTTTGATTTCGTCATATACTTCGACCTCCATTCTGTTTGTGGTAGATAGAGGGCTACTCGCGGCATAACCTCAAAAACACAGTATGGACCTCCTCAAGAAGTTCCTGGATGCGCTTCATCGGTATTTTTTCGTGGCTGGAAATCTCCTTAATGCCATAGCCGTAACCCTTCATGCGGACAATTTTCATCTGTTGTTCAGAAATATGGGAAGCCAGATCATGGAGCATCTGCTGCATTTCAAATTCCTGCATGAGACGGTCCTGACCCGGCAGCACCTCTTCCAGCGGAACGCCATCCGAGTATAGGCCCAGATGGATGCTGATGACTTCTGTATTACGCTTGCGGCGCGCCTGTGTACGGAAATAATCGTATAAGCGAAATTTCATTTGTCGAATCGCAATAGTGCTAAAAGAATACTTTTGTGCAGATGCGCTATTACAGTAGTCCTGCACAGCCTTCAAATACGGGAAAATAACCACATCATAGAATTCATTCTCTGGAAGATGGTTGTCATTGAGAAATTTATAGACCAGGCCATGGTGTTCAGCGGCAAAATCCTGCTGCTCCTTTGTCAACGGTACTTCACACAACATAAATTTTCCTCCGTTCTAAATAAAAAAGGGATACCTCCGACTTACGCCGGAGGTGTCCCTTGATGATGTATCATGCGGCATTGCCGCAACAAAAACAGTTACGCCGGCAACTGTTCATAGTCGCCGTTGATCTCGCCGACCACATAGCTTCCATCCGGACCCGGGGCCGCAGTGGCAGATTCCGGGATCTCATAGTCGCAATCGTTGGCCCGCTGTTCCTCATTGATCAGCGCCCGCTGAATGTTGATAGTTTTGATTTGCCCCTTGAAGACATTGGCATAGGCGCGGATCTGGGCCAGCTCTTCCCCCTGGAAATCACGCAAAAGGCGGAAAGTTGCAACGCTGTAATCATTGCTGCCGTTGCTATCTTTCTTGAGGCCGATCTGGACCAGACTGCCATAGGTGGCACGCTGGCGATAGACAAAAGCCCTGTTCAGGAACTCCTTGAACGGCCTGATGCTGGTGGGCGGCAGGGAGACCAGCAGAGGCATATATTCACCACTGCGCAGCAGATAGAGATGCCTCATATTCTTGCACGCCTTGCCGCGGCCGCCATCCTTGGCCGATCCATACGCATTCATGGGGCAGGTAGCACACGCACCTCCCGGTACGCCGATCCCTGTTTTGCCATCTACAGAGGAGCAGAGCGGTTTGGTGTCTTCGTCATACTCGCTGCCTTCCGGCCACAGAGTATAGGCAGAGTGGTTGTAGAGGATGATGCCCTCCAGCGTCCGGGTATAATCCGGATTGTCGGGATCTTCCGTGGGAACTTCAAACTGCAGGGCGCCGCCGGCGGGAATCTTCACCCGCTGGAAGCTCATCATCTGAAGCCCATCCGCATCTTCTGCGATCTCATCGCGGCTGAAGTCGCCCTCCACCATCGCCGGAAGCAAGAATTTGTTCTGCTCGTTTGCGGCCACCATAGAAGTGTTCTGTTCGTACATAGTTCATTCCTCCTGTTAATTTTTTGATGGATGGCAGCCATTTAAGCGGCCATCTGGTTAATTCGGCTCCACTGCCGTGCCGGCATGGAGAGAATGTTGTAGCCGATGCCTTCCAGCGCGGTTGCCCGGTCATAGTCCTTAACATCCTGGCTGTGGCGCGTTACGGCGTTGGACAGACCATATAAGGTCAGATCGTTGCCTTCAATCAACCGCTGCAGCACACCGGAGCTTTCATCGTCCGTGATGTGAAAATCCTTGCTTACGAGCTTCACAATGCCAGGGACAGCGGCAGTATTCATGGGGGCATCCTTGGCTTCCCGCATCATGTTGACCACACGGGTAAAGCGTACCTCGTCTACTACGGCCCGCACCGTGTCCTGGATCTTCATGGCGAAGGCTTTGTCATCGGCCTCCAGCGTCTTTTCCGAATACAGCTGGTAGTTCTCCGAAGCCTCATTGACACGGCCTACATGGTTGCGGCGCGTCTGGGCGTCGTTTACCACCATACCGTTGCTGCATACCAGACGATAGACCAGCGGCTGGATGCTCACCGAGCCCAGGCCTACCTCGCTATTGCTGATAATAATACCGGACTGCACGATGTCGCCGGGTACGACCTCTGCCTCCAAGCGGGTGTTGACAACCTTGATGTACATACGGCTGTCGGTGAGCTGGCAGCTCTCGAAGTGCATCCCTTCCATCTCCTGAAGGACTGGAAGGACAATCCCGGCAATATCGAGGTTGTCTATACGCCGGTAGCGGTTGCTGAGAAACGCCCGCGCTGTGCCGTCTATGGTGCGAACCATACGCACAGCCGGCTCCCGCTGGAACCAGGCATTCACATTCTGCGCCAGCAGCTCGGGGTATTCCTCCAGCATCTTGTCATAATAGGCTGCCGGGATCTTGAGGTGCGTTCCGATCTGCCTGTGTGCGATGGCGTTGACCTCCAGCGGCTCCACGGCATAATCACCGGATTGGTCGTAAGCGTTGAGATACAGCCCGCCACCAAAAGGCTCCAACCGGAGACTCCGGGTGTCCAGCATATAATCGGCCTTCAAATCGTTCTGCCGCTGGATTTCCTGTGCCATTTCCACAAGACTGATCCCTGATTTCATGTTATTTCACTCCCTTCTCATGACGATGGCGGTCACCAGGAGACCTGGATGCCCTGCGCTGTTGTTTCAGCAGCCAGACCGTTGCTCTCAAACACTTCCACCAGACGAGGCCAGTAGACCTTTGCCGGAAAGTTGGAAAGATGTTCCTGCGGGACAAGCTCTTCACCCTGCTGGATGCAGATGTCCCCGTTCTCTTTCAGTGTGAGTTTGCTGTGGCCGCGTGAGTTCAGGTCGGCAATCAGCGTCTCCATCACTGTGCGCCCGTTATTCTCGTACCAGATACGCGGGTCGATGGGCTGCTTGTTGGGTGGGATGTCGGCCTGATCTTCCTGCTCTGTCCCTGCTTTGGACAGAGGGACGATTTTGAGCAGGTCACAGCGGATCGTCGCATCCTTGCCGAAGGTGATGTCCGCATGGTCGAACGCCTCCACATTGTAAAGGCGGATACGCCCTGTGCCGTTGCTGCGGATCAAATCCGCCGGTCTCTTTTCACACCACTCAAAGCAGGCGTTGGGAAAAGAGGAACGCAGATAAGTCAAAATCCGGTGGTTGGCATAGCGGAGCAGCAGATCGTCTGGTACAGGCCCTTCAAGCTCCGGCACCGTAAAGGTGTTCTGCGCGACACCCTCGGCATGGAGCTGGCGTTCCCTCTGCTGACGCTGACGGCGGCGCCTGGCCTGCTGCATATAGGGGAGCAGGAGGATCAGCACGACCCAAAGCCCCCAGAGGGTAAATACCCCTATCAGAAGCCACGCTTGCCAGGGTCCGCGTACCAAAGCCATGATAGCGATGACAGCACCGATCAGGATTGTGATGCTGCCGCTCAAAAGTCCTTTGTCGTTACTCATGTTGTTACCGTCCTTCCTTTTAAGTTTTGCTTGAAAACAAAAAAAGGGACCGCACCAAGCTTCAGTTCATTCTGAAAACTTGATACGGTCCCTCTTGCAGTGCCGGATTTTATTCCGGCAGGGATTCGCGGTCGCCGTCCATTACCTCGGAGGGGGCTGGAGCGGTTGCCGCCGCGTCAGAGTCATGCTGCTCATGTTCCGCTTTTGCTCTGGAAGATTGCCCAGGAAGAAAGCCAAAGTCCGTCAGCCATACTTTCAACTTTTTGACTGTGGCCCCGTCCTTTTGCCGTACATCCACCAGTTTCTGCGATCCAGTGAGCCAGATCATGCTTCCCTTTTTGACCTTGAGCCGTGTGAGCCGGGCAACCTGGTCGCCGCGGGCCCATACTTGATAGAAGTTCGGATGTTCACCTCCGGAGCGTTCCACCAAATCAAAACAAACATACGGCTGCTTTGACTGGCTCTCTTTGGGAGTAAGCTCGTGCATGACTCGGCCAAATACATAGATTTGTGCCATAACACTCCTTTCTTCGCCATCGGCGTTACTATCTATATATAAAAAGTGCCAGCGGATACCAACCCGAAAAGGGCGTGGCAATACCACTGACACTTGATACAGCATACAAACTTAACTGCGTGTGCAATGCAGGGCTTTGGGCCTTGCGGTACAGATGTTTCATCTGTATCCCACATGGGGAACGCACAAAAATCAATTACAGGTTAAGTGTAACACCGTATCTTGTGTTTGTCAAGTGATATAATACTATATATAGATATTTTAGCCCGGCGAGTTACAATATGTGGTTCATGTGGCGGTAGTAATCGTCCAACAGGTAGAATTTCAGTTCCTTGGCCCGGGGTGTACCATAGTTGAAGGTCAGCGCATAGAGATTGCCTGTTCCATCTATACCGAGGGGGCCGAGCCAGCAGTCGGCAGTGTTGCCGTTGAGATACCAGAGCTGAATGTCCTGGTAAGCATCTTCCGAAACAAGCCCTGATGCGGCCAGACGCTGGGCGTCTTCGTCTTCAATCAGGGTGGAGGAAAGAAAACGGCGGTAAAGTTCATCCGGCAGACCGAGAGCCTGTTGGTAGGTCAGCGGATTCGGGTGATTCAGCCACCAGCGGGTGACATCTTCAAAGGTGCGCAGATGTGGTTTAGCTCCAAGCGCCCGAAAGCTGCGGATGAACGATTTCACCTTGTCCGGGGATGGCGCAGAAGGGATTGGGATTTCACGCACTTCGTTGTCTGAAAAGGAAAAGGCAATCCGCTCACCGCATCTGTCCTCCAGCATGAGTGCGGAGCGGGATAATGGAGAGACCAGAAAGTGCT
Organism: Clostridium sp. ATCC BAA-442; assembly: GCF_964239415.1. Lineage (NCBI taxonomy): Bacteria > Bacillati > Bacillota > Clostridia > Eubacteriales > Clostridiaceae > Clostridium > Clostridium sp. ATCC BAA-442. The sequence goes on from NZ_CAXSQB010000004.1 coordinate 98,789, forward strand.
CCATAGCAAAGGTATGATCCAGAAACTGTTGGATTTTGTATTGCTCAATCGTGTGTGGTTTGTACATGGGGGTAGCCCTCCTTTTTAGATTCTACCTATTAAATAGGAAAAATCCCCCGTTTTTCTGCAGCAAATCAAACTTTGTAAAAATAGTGGATAGAGGAGTAAGAAAAAGAGATACGATGCTGTGGTTATGTAGCCTGCACCGTATCCCTTTCCTATTTTGCCGTAGGTTTAGCCGTTCTCCTTAGCCTGTTCCTCTTGGACAGCCGGCTCGCCAAGGGCCTCATATCCCAGGAAGCTGTTGGTGGAGAGAGCCGCGTCCAGATAGTCGTTTCCAACAGTGGGGTGGTTGCTGCTTTGAAAGTAAAAACGATACCGGGCGCCAATCTGGAACTTGGCGGACTTACTTAACAGTAAAGTGCGCTCCGCACCTTGTTCGTCTATTAGTTGGATCTTGCGATACTGCCGCATCATAGGCGAGACAACGCTGGAGCAGACGCCTTCTACGATCTCATACTGGCCCCGGGCGATGGTGCTCCATAAGCTCCTAACCAGTACCAGAGAGGCAAGAAAGATTATGCTGCCCAGTACCAGCAGGATATGGTCTGTGGTAATAATGAAGATGATTAGGCTGAGGGCAATGCTTGCGAGCCCGGCCAAAAAGGTCAACAAAATCTTTCGCCGTAGCACGAACGGGAATTGGTTCCATTGATTCTTCATGTGGTAATCCTCTCAAAAATGATTTGCTGGCGCAGGTAGAGGTTGGCAACGGCCAGCGTTACTGCCTGACTGCTCCGGCTGTTTTTCATTATGCCGGCGATATTATAGCAGGTGGTTTCGTCGTCGCCGTACACGGCCTCCATCAAGAACTGCTCATTGGGAAGATAGGCAACATCCTGCTCTACACACTTGATGATCTCGGCGGTGGACAGCAGAGCTTGCTGGGCCAGCCTCATAACACGGGTCTCATAGTCGGTACGCCGGTCTTTTTGGAATAATTTTAGCGCCTGTTGAATAGGGACTCGGCGGCCTGCCACCAGTTTGACAAATGAGATGCTCCTCATCAGCATTGATCCGCTGGCTGGAATAATGCCGAGAGAACTCAACAAATCATACAGAGCATCGTATTCCGTTTCACCACAGCCAGATACCAGCAGACCTCGGGTGAGCAGCCGATTTACGCAGGCATCCCAAGAGCGGGAAATACAATCTCCCAGAGAGGACACCAGCTTGTCACACTGGAGGGAAATATCCTCTCGTTTAGAAATTCGCCAGTTTAGGGCAGTCCAAACGACCATTTCCTGCATATCCACCATGTAAGTTTGCCCGCCCAGGCGGATGACCGGGCAGGACCGGCCACAGCCATTCGTTTCCCGATCCAGACGGCCGATTGCAGTATATAGGGTATTCTGTTCCATTCATCAGTACCTCCTTCTTTTATATATCCTTTACTGCGGAAAGGCCGCGGTTTTCAACAAATTCAGAGCAGGCTTTTCAGAAACTTGGAGTCTCTGCGCAGTTTTGCGGTGGAACGCGAGATCCATGCCCCCACATGGGAGGGCGGCACCTGATAAAGCTCCGCAATGTCTGTGACCCGCATTCCTTGAAGTTTGAGGGCAAGCGCCTCAATACCAAGCCGGGTTACACCATCGTAATCTTTTTTACAGGCATCCAGCAATGACAGAGTTTCTATCAGAGATACTTGGGTGTCAAAGGCGTCGGGCCGGGACTCCAGGGCCTCTCCGTCTGCCGCCAGTTCTCCATGTTCTCCAATAATAAGCCTGCTGAATTTTTTCTTCCTGTTGCAGATCGCCCGGCAATAGGACAGAAGCCCGTTTTTAACGACCGTTTTGGCGTAGGTAGAAAACTGGGCCCGTCCGTCATTCTTATAAGTAGACGCGGCTTTACAGAGCCAAAGGCACCCCTCTTGGAACAAGTCTCCATATTCCATACCGCAAATAGTTGGATTAACATGGATGTAGTCACAAATAACCCAATGTACGATGGGAAGATTCTGGGCAACAAGTTCCTGCTGCTGTTCTGTTAAACTGGTCATCGTTTCACCCCCCTTTAAGCGGCCGAATGCAGATTGCCCAAAGGAGCAGCGGCTTTGTAACAGAGGCGAATTACCTCATCACACATCCCGTCAGAAAACATGCCAATATGTGCCTGCTGGTCATTTAGTCCCAGTTTGGCCTGGAGCCAGATGTAGACCTCCCATTTTTCCATGTGCCGGCTCTGCTGCAGATGCTCCAGCGCCCGGTGAGCCAGGATTCGTTTGTGCCGGAGATCCCCATTTGCCAGAGTCCCCATAGGCCGGTGTGTCCGGTCATGGGCACTCACATAGGCATCACAAGCCGGCCAGCGATCACAGAGATAGATATATTTGCCCTGGGAACGGCGGTTACAGCCATAGACTGTGCTGGCGGGGCGAAGAGAGGCGTTAGCATGGCAATAAGGGCATTGGATATGTTTTTGCTTCGTCATAAAAATCATCACCTCCAAATGCGTATAGATGACGGCGCAAAGGCGTCTTTCAGTGTGAAAAAACAGTGTTAATTGCAGCCCGGGTCCAGAGAAAGTTGTCTGAGCGCACAGGCGGAAGGCTCCGGTGTGTGCCATTCGATGTACTTGGAAAAGGCGGCGTCAAAGGCGCGCCGGGACAAAATGGCAATGCACTCAGACGAATCTACAGTTTCTCCGGATAGTCTTTGGATGTCCTCGGCAGAAAGCAGCATAACCTGTCCGCACTCATCCACAGCCAGAAGAAAACCGGAACAGGGCGTTGTCCGGCCGCACATGCAGTTGCCGCAATCGCAGCTTACAAAGATAGCGTTGCGCCAGTTGCCGCGAACGGCCCGCAGAAAAGAATAAATTTTGCAGGATGATTTCATCCTCTACCTCCGTTATTCGTTTTTTCAAAAACTAAAAAAGCGGGGACCGGCCGTGGAAACCCACAGACCGATCCCCGCCGGTGATTTTAGCCAAACAGGCCCTCGATCTCGCTGGTGATACGCGGAATCACCGTGTCGTTGAAAATGAGGGTCAGGGCCGCCAGAAGAAGGGCGCCCAGCACCACGGCGATGATGATCTTAACAGCGTCCGAAATGTAAAAATCGCCGCGCTGGTTGGAAAGCGCCATACGGGCACGAAGGGCCAGTGCATTCGCCTTGTTCTGGATACGGGTGGTAAAGTTTCTCATGGTAAGACCTCCTGAAATTTTATTGTTTTGATGTTGATGGTTTTATAAAAAGACTGCTCACCGCTCAAGAACGACGAATCGGTTTGAGCATGTCCTTTTTATTGGAAATGGGCCGGCTGGGATAGGCTTTCGACTTTTGATACAGAAGCCATCGGAAACGGCGCTTTTCTTCCCGTGCGCCGCCAGACGGGGAAAATTTTTTCTTAGGCATAAAAGTCTCCTTAAAACAAGGGCCGGCCTGTATATGACAGGCTGGCCCAGAAATAAATGACGGCAGCTGACTACCGCTACAAAAATCCGCTATAGAACAAGCACTTACCTCCTTTACACTGCAAGAGGTAGAAAAATGTGTTTTTTCTGCTTCATACATTCAGAAAAATGTGAAAAAATGAATTGCAAAACAAAGAAAAATGTGGACGCCTCGAATGTGCATCATCATTTATCACGAATCTTCCGCTGTATCTTGCAGAGAAAACCATAGAGCTCTTATAGGAAACGGCCCTCACATTCAGATGTGGGGCCGTTCCATTCGCAGTCCGATTATCCAAAGAAAGCGCCCAAGGAGCCCATAACCTCGGTACAGAGGACCACCAGGTAGATAATCATGATACAGATGAGCATCATCATGGAGTAACGCTGGATCTTCTTGGGGCGCTTGGCCGCTTCCTTTTTTAAGTTGTTCTGCTCAATCTGCCTCATGTCAAAACAGATCATTTTAAAGTACATCCTCTGATCGTCGCCTCGCAATACGCCAATCAGTCCCCGGATCACATCGGACAGCATGGGGCTGCCGATGCGGGTTTCAAAATGGATGAGGGCGTTTTCATAGTTGCCGGTCTTCATATCGGCAATCGTCTGGTCCAACTCCGCGCCGAAGTCCTTGCCCGCCACCCGGCGGTAGGAAGTAAGGAGCTTCAACACATCCCGGTCATTTTCCAAATTCTGCCCGATGGTAAGGGCAAAGCGAGGGATCTCATTCTCAATGAGCTTGCGCCGCTTTTTCACAAAGTCAAAAACCTTGTAATAGGTTGAAAACCACAGAGCCACGGCCAGACCAATCAGAACAGGCACCATAAGCGGTATCAAAAACGCCATCAGCAGAGAACTGAGGCCGACTGCCCCGGCTGTGACCCAGGCCCGGGCGGTGTAGACTTCCGGTGTCAGCTCCATGCCGGCAATGTCCAGCGCCCGCTGCAGTTTATTCCGCTTGAGCTTATCCAGCTTCAGGTACGGGGCGATCAGGCCGGCGATTTTGGTGAGATAGACATCCAGCAGTTTCTCGGCCTTTACGCCCTGCTGCTTGCGGGCCAGAAGCATCATACGGGAGGTACGCTTCGTGGGAATGTCTGCAAAGGCACAAGTCAGGTTATAGACAGCAAAGCCGAAACAAATCACTGCTGTGAGAGCTAAAAGCGTCATGCGCTGTCACCTCCATATTCAATGGGCCTGCTCAGTTTCATGATCTGGGTCAGGGCAAACAGGATAATGGCTGCGCAGATTGCCAAAGCGATTTTGCCCGGCGTGGTGAAGAGCAGCGTGTGAAACCAATCTTCATTCAGGAAATAAAGCAGCGGTACATTGGCGATCACAAGGAACATCATCGTGATCGCCTCCCGGCGCGGCCCCTGCATCATAGCCTCCAGCTCCGACTGCACCACACGAACATCAGAAAACTTCTGGGCGATGGTAGGCAGCGTATTTTTCATGGCCCGGTCAGACTGGCACTGAATGAGGATGTTAGCCCACTCATGGAAAACACGGTTTGGAATCTTCATTTTGAGCGAATTGATGGCACTCGTAGTATTTGCGTTAATCAACTCTGCCTCATAGACAAATGCCTCAAAATTGGCCTTCACCGGCTCATTGATGTAGGGCAGGTTTTCCTTGACTGCCCGGATCAGGTCCTCTGTGCGCAGGTAGGAAGTGGTGATGATGGAGATGGCCGTTTCCAGTTCTTCGTTCAAATGCTTTTTATAACTGGCTGCGGTGCTGCGCAGATACCAAATAGGAGCGAGTGAAAATCCGATCCCTAAAATCGGGACCATGTACACATTGCCAATCAGCAGCGCCAGGGCGCCGCCCACCGCGAACAGGATCAGAGTCAGCCGTTTGACTGCTTCATACCGGTCAGCCCGCCCGGTGCCTTTGAGGATTTGCTTTAATTCAAAGTCCTGATTAAAGAAGCCTTTGGCCGGAGTACCCATCAGAACATTCAATTCATCGGTCAGAGTGGCCGACTTGCGCTGTGACCGGAAAAGCGCATCAATGAAATCGCCCGGCCGCACACCAAACAGCGTTAGGAGTCCAGCGGCGATGAGGGCGAAGCATATGATGTAAACCCACGGCATCCGTTCAACACCTCCTTGTCGTGCTCAAGAAATTCATCCAGCTCCTTATGGGAAATCCCATTGTCCAGGAGACGCTTCTGCAATGAGCTGGACATCTCGGAAACTTTTTTGTGGCGGCCGACCACAAGGGGCCGTCCATCTGCATCAACAGTGTTGTCCAGCACATTGTAAGAGTAGAGGGTGCGGTAAATCAGCCGTTCGCCCTCACAGCATTCCCCCTCGATGATCTCCATGATTTTACGGCTTCGGTCTTCCAGCTGCTTTGTGAAGACGATGATTGGATAGGCTTCGACCATGATCTGCATCAAAACATCATCGCCCATCATATACTTTCGCTTTGCGAGCGTCATCATGCGCCGGTAAGTAGAAGCGCAGCTGTTAGAGTGGATTGTGGTGCAGACAGTATGGCCGGTACGGGAGCTTTCTGCAGCGGACAGGCTTTCTGCCGCAGACCGCATCTCACCGACGCCGATCACATCCGGGTGCTTACGAAGGACCCGCTCCAGCAGGAAGTCCTGGTTGATGTTCAAGGAAGGATTTTCGCTGGGCCGGGTGAGCAGATGGACTACGGAATTCAGAATGTTTCCATTTTCGTCCCGCTTAACCAGATCAAATTCGCGGCTGCCCTCCTCAATCGTGATGAGGCGTCGGTTGTCAGGGACCTGGGACAACAGCCATGCCATGATGGTAGTTTTGCCGGAGCCGGTGGCCCCGGCAATGCAGACGGATACGCCATAGCGGATGCAGGCGGTCAGAAAATGAAGCATTTCCGCTGTTGCACTGCCGGAGTCCAACAGCTTCTGTGCAGAAACCGTTTGTTGATTTACGATACGGATGGAAGCGTTGATCCCCACCTCCGGGTCAACAATCGGCGTCTTATCCACAGAGATACGCACATTCTTATCCAGGAATCCGATCACGCTGGGCATGGTATCGTCTATGACCATGCCGCAGGCGTTGAGCATGCGCCGGACCACATCAATAGCGTGCTGTGGAGAGGAAAACTTGTCCGGGATTTTAACGCTGCGCCCGCCGGCTTCAATCACCTCAATGTCGTTGTAGGCATTGATGTTGACCTCCTCAATACCGGGTTTGTAGATCCACTTTTTCAGGAAGGAGTACCCGGCCATGTCCTCATAGAGCTTCTCGCACAGTTCCTCCGTGGTCAGCCCCTCGATGGCGTATTTTCGCTTGACGATGTACTGCACCATCAGTTCTTTCAAAAGGGAGGAGGCGCGGTCGGTATTTCCATCGCCGGCCTCTGCAATCGTGGCGGCGTGGTTTTCCGCAAAATACCGCTGTACATCTTCCAGAATCTGTTCATAGGTAAGGTCCTGATTGGCCGCAGGAGCGAAGAAAATGTCATTGAGATTATTCATCGGCAGTTTCCTCCTCAAAATGCTCGGTTTCGTTTCCATCATCCTCTGCGGCATGGTCAGCCAGCTCCATCTGCTCCAGCGCATCCAAAACTTTGTTGAGCGAAGCTGTGTATTTGGGATTGCAGTATTTGATGGCCTGGAACATCCCGCCTTCGGTGGCGCAGCGGTCGATCTCCTTGCCATAGGGCAGAAGGCCATCCCATCCGCCGATGATATGGCCCATCTCATCCAGCGCGTGGAAAGGGCGGGCCATGCCGGCAAAGGTCATGTGCTGATCGTAGTGGAAACGCCCATCTCCCAACAAGGGCTGATGGGCCTTTAAGTAATTAACGCCCTTGAGATCAGGCGTCAGGATGCGAATGACCAGATCCCCTGACTCAATGGCGGCAGGCGTGAACACATTCGTCATATTGGAACTGCAGTCCAGAATGACGAAATCCACAAGCCTTGCGGCGGCGTTGACCAGCTGGAGTACCATGGCGTACTTGACTTCCGGGTAACTCAACGGATTTTCACCGGCAGCATAGCCCATCACTCCAATGAAGGGATAACTTTTGAGCACGGTAACATGCCCTGCCACCAAAGAGGTATCGATTTCCACGCTGCTCAGTACCTGCCCTACAGAGGCATTGGTCTGAATGATCTGCTCCGGCAGCCACACCGGAAGCATAGGAACACTGATTTCCGCATTGATGATGATCGCTTTCCGCTTGTCGCGGGTCAGGGCTTTTGCCAGAATGCAGGAAAACATACTTTTTCCGCTCCCTGGGCTGCCCCAGACGGTAATGACTTTTCCCATAGGAAACTCCTTTCCCAAGGGCGGAATGCCCTTGATTGTGCGGTAATATAATTTCGATTATCATAATCAAAATTATCAAACTGGTTTCATTCACCGCTTTCCGGTGTATTACTGGTAGGTGTCGATTGGGTATTCTCACCCGAATCTTCTGCAGAGGCGGGATCACCAGTTGCATCTGTCCCTTCGTTCTCGCCATCCTCTGTCAGCGTTTCCGGGAAGTAAATTTCCTGGAGCGTCTTGTCCTGTTCGGCCAGCAGTTCTTCAGCCAGCTGGTCATTGTTGCGGGAGATCAGGGCCACATGAGCTACGCCGTCGTTCTCCAGCTCAGTGATGATGCGGGCCTGCTCCGGGCTTGCCAGCACTGTGATGGTAGCAGACTGCTGCGGCTCTTCATCTTCTGTGGGCTCCTTGGTATTGTCCACATTGATGCCATCAGAATCCGTGACGGAAAGGACCTTGACAAAACGCAGTTCGGGTACTTCCTCCGCAGTCTCCAGGAAGTGATAGATGCGGACAATATCATTGGGCTGGAGCTTATCCGACAGTCCGGAGGCCAGCGTTTTTACGGTCAGGGAGATAGCAACCTTACCAGAGGGGATGTCGTTGAGCGCCACATCGGAGGAAATCGGGACGCTGCTCACCTTACTGGTGAGAATATAGTCGCCCGCAGCCAGATCCGCCGTCACATACAGCCCCTCCACATCCTCAAGGCTGTGAGCCACATTGGTGGGAAGGTTATAGCCGCCTACCTCCACAACCTCGGCGTTTTCTTTGGTGACCTGTTCGCCTTTGAGCACAGGCTGGGTGATGCGGACAATTTCCGTTTTCCCGTTGGTCTGCCGGGCAATGGTGGGCAGAGCCACAAAAGCAATGACTGCTGCCAATACCAGGGACAAAATACCGAAAATAAATCGGTTGTTGAGTTTCATAAGCACATTCTCCTGTCATAAAAATAGTTCAGCCAGCGTTGCAACAGAGCAGCCGCAGGCAAGAAAAGGTAAGAACGGGATGGCGATGGGCTGGCGGAGCCGGGAAAGCCTTCGGAACAGAAGGACCATCGGCATGGCAAAGACTGCGGCCACAAAGAAAACCAGAGCCATCCCGGAAGGGCCGTAAATCAGCCCAAGTATCCCACAGAATTTAATATCGCCTCCTCCAAGCCCAGTTCCACCCGTTGCCATGGCAGCAGCCAGAGGGATGCAAAAGCCAAGCAATGCCCCCGCCAAAGCCTCGGCAACGGTGGGCCAGAGCTGCCCACCGTCCCCGGCAAGGCAGACCTTGAGCAACGGAGCCAGAGCGGCGAAGGGCATAAAAAAGGCGAGCGCCCGATCCGGCACCCGCCTATACAGAATATCATAAACAGCAAAACCAGCCACAACAGAGAAAACGGTGAGCAGGTATGCCGGCCACAGGCTACTCGCGGTTGGTGTACCAATCATCATAAAGGCTCCCATCGATTGAAACATAGTCGTTCAGGTTGATGCTCAACATTCCATCAGGGGTCCAAGTGTCCCAGACCTGGGTGAAGACGGTATAATCTGTGGAATCCGGGAACCATAGCGGACTGAAATGCACAGCCCGGTTATAGGTAGAGAACTCATTGGGCTGGAAGGTGAATTTGGCGCTCCGGCCGCTGGACACCCGCTGCAGAAGGCGCAAGTATGTTTCGTACTGGAACTCGGGAAACACGGAAAATGCCGTCTGCGGATGGGTGATATGGCTGGTGGGCGCGTCGGTGGAAAGGGTGGCTGTCACATCCTGCTTGACGCCATACCCGCTCTTCATTGACTTCCCGGAGGCCGTGGGCACAATATCATCCGGCATCAGGGACATCACACCGCTGATGGAGGCAGAATAGCCGGTGTACTCGTACTCCCAATAGCCTTCATCGACCCAGTGCCCCCAGTCATCGTGGTCACACCAAACCCAAACCGGTACCCAGTAGCAGCTCCATATACCCCAGTTGGCAGTGAGCTTCTGCGGCTCATTGGGGAGTGAGGGCACGGTGTAGTTGGGGTTGGTATCCGTTGCTGTCGGATCTGGAGGGATATGTTCGTTCAAGTCCACGATCTCCGCAACAAAGGTATCTTGTGCGGTATAGGCCCCGCTGACGGAAACCGTGATGGTTACCGACTGTGGAGTGGAGGGCGTGTGCCATTTGACCCAGACCACCTGGCTGTCGCCTGCCGGGATGACTATATCGTTGACCCGGTAGGTGGTGCCGAGAATATGGAAGGTCACCGAGGCCGGATTGTCCGGTGTTAAATCTGTATCCGTCCGCAGAGTAACGGATGTGATCACATCCGTGTCTACCCGATATTCTACATCGGGCGCTTCAATTTCCCCTTCGGGCGGGCGCTCATCAAACCAGACAATGCCGACGCCCAGACTGCTGATGATGTCAGCGTTGCTCTGCTTGCTTGTGGTGCTGCCTGTCCATGCGGGCAGGCCGAGATCGCTAAATTCCAAAAACATCGACAGAGGCAGATTCTTGTGGGTGAGGGAAGTCATGGTTTTCCGAAGCGCCCCGCCAGATTTTTGGTCATACAGCGCCGCCTCTGTAGCGGTCATACAGTAATACTGGCCGTTATGCGTAAAGTATGCAATGGGCTCGATCAGCAGCTTATAGTCGCCAGCGATCATCCGCTCATAGTCCACACCGGCCGCCTGGGCAACCATCTGGCAGGCATATTCCGAACAAAAATACCGCTTGATGGCCTCAATATTGCTCTGCCCCTTACTGCTGACGATGGTGGGCATAGACTGTATTGGCCTTGTATAGTCATAACCTGCGCCTGATTGGGGAGTAAGTGCAGTGCCGGCAAGATACTGCAACTTGTTCACTTTTCCAAAGTGAACGACATTATTTTGAGATCGATTTGTAAAATCAATCGGTGAGGATATTGCGTTTCCGCTATCGGCATCCACAACGGTGATTCGCACACCATCATTTCCAGGATTCCAGAAATTAGAGGATGTGCCTTGGCCCATGCTGCCGCCACCACCGTCAATATTTCCGTTACCGCCCTCTGCAAACGCGGTGGAAGGGAGCAAACAAAATACCAGGGCAAGGCTGCACAGGAGGGCGAGAAGTCGCTTCAAATACATCACACTCCGTTCTTCTTAAAATAGAAAGGCCGCCACAATTCTGTGACGGCCAATCAGGGGTATATTCAGTCATAGATTGGTCAGCCCATATTGCCGACCTGCTTGTTGATGTCTCCATCGCTATCTCCAATAGTTTCTTGTCCATTACCGGGGACAATCCACCCAAACACTGGATCATATACGGCACCGTTGCCATTGCTGGCCCCGGGGGCCGGCTCATTATTGGCCGGCTCCTTTTCCGCAGGGGGAGTGGTGACCTTGGGCACTTCCGGGTCAGGATTGACCGGATGATCTTCACCGGGGTCTTCCCGCTCGGTTTTCCCTTCTGGCACGGGCGGAGGCGTTGTTTCCGGTTTCTCCGTGTCCGTGAAGTCGATCACGACTTCATCCTCAGTTTCGGAGGTCACCTTGGGGTACTCCTCTTCAGGACTGGAGGACTGGCCGGGCGCATAGGCTCCGGCGCCGCTCTCACCGTCTGTCTGTGTGCCGCCATCCGACCAATCGCTGGTCGTGCTGCTGGGCGGGGATTCTTCCGGCTTGAAATCTTCTGTGCGATCCCGGCTGGCAAACCAGCAGACACCCAGGATGGCAACACAGAGGACGGCCAGCGAAGTAACGATAAAGCCTTTGGATTGGAAAAACTTCTTCATGTGTGATACACTCCTTTTTTGCTGTTATATAAAGCCTATACTGTAGTTCTGGCTGAATTTTCAACAGCACGGCTAAAATTTGGTGTTGTGGTAGCCGGTCAGTTCTACCCGCTGGGTAATGGTGGGGTAACTGTGTCCAAACATCCGCACATAGAAGTCAACATCACAGTAAAAGATGTATTCCACACGGTCGCCCACCACATTGAATTCAAGGCTGATGTCGGAAACCGTGTAGTCATCGGTAGAGAGAGGGACCTTTTCAGCAAGGCCGCCGGCAACTGTGGCCTCCAGCATTTCTGTGTAGTCCCGGCTGGAGTAGAGGGTGCGTAAATACTCTTCAAAATTGGTTTCCCTCTGGGAGCGGTAAGTATCTGCGTAGATGGTGGCGCTCAGATTGTTCAGCTCCATTTTAGCCCCGTTGCGGATGTTGATGCAAGTAATTCTCACCGAAGCATACAGTAGCAGGAAAGAAATGAGCATGACAACTCCAACCACAAAGAAGCAGGCGAAGAAGGTGATCTCCCCCCGCTCGTTGCGGAGCGGCCGGTGCAGCTGTGAGAATAAACGCTTCATAGGCCACCTCACTTCCAGTAATGTTCGCTAACGCCGGAGCCGCGGGCCACCACCGTGATGTTGACCAGATCCAGATTCCAGAAGCCGCCCAGCTTGGCATCCCCCTCAATGGTAATATAGAAGGGCGTTCCCAACTGGATGGCCCGGGACATCCCGGAAGGTGTGGGAGATTTATATGTGGCGTCAATCGAATAGGTGATATTGTCGGCCCCCTCGATCTCCGAACAGAGGAAATCAAAGAGAGCATCCGTCTCGCTGTTGATGCCGCCGGACAACTGGATCTGCTTGACCATCTGATCGGCTGCATGGTCAAGCTCCTGTTTTGTAGAGATAATGCCGAACAAGTCGATGATAAAGGCCAGCAAAACAACGGCAATGAAGATAAACACCACCGTGGAAAAGTAGTTGGCCTCGCCCCGCTCATTTTTTAATGCACTGCGGAGCTTTTGCAGTATGCTATGGATAAAAACCACCACCTTTACTCAGAAATAAAAACAGCCGCTCCCGGCCGGAGCGGCTGCATTACAAATTTTTGACTGTACCAAGTATAACAGATATGGATTTACGGCTCAAGGGCAAGGCTGTGCCAATGCAAGGACAATCCTGTGCCAATTACAGCAGCGATTCCACCAGTTGATAAATATCGGTGAATGGATTGACGGCGATTCCAAACGGTTTGCTGCTGCCATTTTGAAGATGATATTGCTCTACACGCTTGGCATTCTGGAGAGCATTGGTTGTATGAGCAGACAACTGGGAATACACATCGCCGGTTTTCTCATAATCCGGAAGGTAAGTGGTCAAGGCATTCTTTACTGCAGGATAATCCTTGAAAAACTTAGTGGTGTACTGAAAGTGAAGCAGATACCAAAATTCAAAACAAGGATTAGAGAGCGCAATATGAATGCCCTTTGCATCAGCCATTTTCTGTGCTTTGGAGAGCAATTTGTCTTTGGCCGCGATAGGATCAGGGGTATTATAGTTCACATCACCGTCTGCAACGACCCATACAGCATCGCCATTGGATACAGAAAGCTGATTTTTGCTTTGGTATTCCACAGCTTTCCGAATCAGAGCGAGGTAATCGGTTTCGCCCCCTTTGGTGTGGCTGCCGACCACGCGAATATCAATGTTGGTCTGGCGGCTGCGATAATGTTCAAAATACTTTGGCTCGGTTTGCGAGCCCTCCGTCACAATCAGAATGACGGGTTTTAATTTCCTGCGTCGCTGTCCACGCTTTTCAATCTGTCCCCGTGCCATTTTACAGCCCTCCCTTGATAAAAGGAATTGCACCAAAACGGCCGATCAAATATCCCTTTTCTACTTTGGTGTCCTTGCGAATGGAAAAATCATAAAGGGAGAACAAGTCTGTGGCTGCGGTCTGCTCATCTTTTTCTGTAAACCAAATCTGATCTCTTCTCAAGAAATCCAAATCAAGAAGGTTGGTGCTGTGTGATGTGAAGATCAACTGAGCACCCTTGGGATTAAATTCTGTGCTGTCGAAAAGGGACACCAGATGCTTGGTCAGAAGTGGATGGAGGTGTGCGTCCATTTCATCAGCCACAAGAAGCGTCCCCAGGTCTAAAGCCTTTTTCACAACACCGATCAGCTTGAAATAACTGTTGGTGCCGTCAGATTCCTCTGCCATATTCAAGGCATAGGAACACGCATTTCCGTTGGCGTCATGTACCGTATGAATGGCATCAATATTTGCAAAAATGTCACTGCGTTGAGAAGGCGCAGGGTCTGAATCGCGCATTTGGAGCGCCTGTATTCCCAAATCTGCAACACGCAGCATAGATGCGATTACACGCCGGTAGTCGTCATTTTTCAACTGCTCTGCTTCAATTCCATAGGCATCCGCCACGGAATTCTTCGTGATGATTTGACAGGAGGCAAACCACTCCAGGACAGGGATCACTTTGGCGTAACTCCAGTTTGATGCAACTGACAAGTAGAGCTTGTTTGCAGAGGTGCGCTCCTTGAGTGTGTTTTGCTCATCAACATCGACCGTAAAACGGAAATCCTTGGTGTTTTTTCTCTCAAAAATAAGCGCCTGTCTGCCGTTGGGATAGTAGTATAGGTATTCCTCCGTGACAGCCTTATCTGTTACAGAAAAGCCATACGCATATCGAACGCCTTCTGTGGTAAAGATGACCTCAAAACTACTGGGGCGAGCAGGTGTTTCAGGATCGAACTTAAATGGTGAACGCGCAATCGTTTTATGGAGCTGCTGGTTATGAGAAGTCAGCACATAGTTTACCATAAACCAGAATGCGTTCAAGACATTAGACTTCCCAGAAGCATTGGCTCCATAGATAACAGCGGATTTCAGATAGTTTTTGTTTCCATCTGCGATGAGATGCTCTGGATGCTCATTGTCCCTACTGGACAGCAGGGATAAGACAACTTTATCTTTGATAGACAGATAGTTCTCTACACTAAATTGAATCAGCATAAACAACCTCCTAATCCAGTGTTTTTATATATTATATCCCGTATTTTGTGAAAAATCAACGCAAACGGAAAATAAAATTAAAAATAGAGAGGGTTGGAAGGATGTATATGCGTTAGGATTGAAATAATAAAATAACCGCCCGAGAAGCAGTTATTTGATACTTCCCAGGCGGTTTTCGGTTTACAGATTCTGCCGGATGATCCGGGTGATGATTCCAAGAGCGATGCCGCGCTCCACATCCAAATGGGTGACGGCAAAGGATACATCATCCTTCTTTCCGGGCATCCGGTAGTCATAACAGGAATGAGCTACCGCATTGACGCCATTGGCAAGCCGGACATAAACCACACCCTTGTGTACATCGGTCACTTTTCCGGCGTATTTACCCTGGATTCGGCACTTCTGGAGATTGTCCCGGTCGGTATTTTCAGATGTGCTCTTGATGTCGGCACGGATTCCGAGGTCTTCAAGGCTGTTGCGCCGCACATTGAGAATGCGGACCAGCACTTCATCGCCCACGGAGAAACGCTCGTGGGCATCGCCGATCCAGTCCCAAGCCAAATCACGGGCCAGAATTGAGGTTTCAACGCCGAATACCTCGACGCGGATGACCTTCTCCGCAACAGCGATGACCCGGGCCTGAACAATACGCCCCTCGTAGATGCGGTACTTCCCCTCGGCGTCCAAATCGAAATAAAAGGTCTGGCGCTTCCGCATCATAGCTTCACGGCGGCTTGCGACAACGCTGCGGGTCTTGGAGTCGATGCCGCGTACCACAAAGTCAATGTCCGCCCCCAGCATATTCCCCAAAATCTTGTTTTGACGCAGCATCAGGTCGGCATACTCCTGGCCGGAAGGGCTGCGGCCCAGATTGATCATCATCTCCTTGATGGGGATAATGATGCGGAATCCCTTGTAATCCACTACGGCCACAGTTTTGCGGTTGTCCAGCTGCTCAATGCCGCCCAGCTGACCTGTGAGGATGCGGCGGGTGCGGTAGGCGTTGTGGATCTCGTGCCAAATGACATCCTCGCGGTCTTCCTGTGTTTCCACCTCTTCACGACTGCGGATGGTCAGGATAGAGGTGTCACTGCGGTGTGTTACGGCGGTCCGGCGCAGAGCAGACGCAGTATCTACCGGCGCCTCCTCTTGGGGAGCGGTATCCTCTGAAATGGGTGTTTCTCCCTCATCAGGCGGCGCCGTATTCTCAACAGAGGCGGAAGATTCCACAGCCTGCTCTTCAGCAGCCGGAGCCTCCGCAGAGTCCTCATTCTCGCCATGTACGGGAGCTTCCACAGGCGCCGCCTTTTTCCGCCGGGGTGCCCGCTTGGGCTTGGGGGGAGCCGGCTCCCCAGCAGTTTCGGAAACCGTCTCCGCCGGGGTGTCATCTGCACCTTCAGCAGACAAATTGGAAGGAGTCTCTTCCTCACCGGCCGCCGATCCGGCAGGCTCATCCGAATCGGAAGGGGCGCCAGAGGCCGTGCCGTCACCCTCGGGGGCAGCTTCATCAGACGCCTCCGTTTCCATAAACTCAAGGGGAGGGTCAGAGCCTTCCAAAGTGGCGTCGCCATCAGGTTGATCCGTAGAGGCGCTGTCATTGGTCTGACCCATAGAGGCCAGCAGCGCACTCAAATCGTCACTGTCAGGCGGCGCCGCCGCATCAGCCGGGGGGCCGGCGGAAGAAATGGTACCGTCCGCGGGGGCGGTGTTTTCAGGAACAGGAGTTTCCTGCTCCAGCAATACTTTTTTCTTGGTTGCCATAAAATTAACCTCCTATGTTTTGTATTAAGAAAGGATCGAGTCCTTATCTGTCGTGATGATGCCATTCGGAGCCTCTGCGGTAGGAACGGCTGCGGTCTGCTTGGTGTTGGTAGATGTGCTGGCCGCCTTCGGCTTTTTCTTCACTGGCTTTTTAGGCGCGGGAGCCTGCGGCTTTGGCTGCGCCGCAGAGGGTTTCGGTTGCTCCTGTTCCAGCCTGCGCCATTCGGGGATATGGGCGGATGCCTTGCAGGAACGGAGCTTGGATGCCTCCGGATGTTTGGAATAGTCCATTTTGTCTACCTTGAGAACTTTTTGCCCCCGGATGATGACCAGCGCCTGCTTGATAGGGAGCCGCAGAACTTCGTCCGGGGTGAGGACAGGACGCTTGCCGACACCAGAGGTTTCCCGGTATTCCGGCGTGTAGTTGGAGATACGCCAGGTACCCAGCTGCTTGGATTTGCTGGATACCGACACAGAAGCCAGTCCCGTGCGGGAAGAAATAAACTCCGCCGTCAATTCATCTGTGCAGCCCAGGAACAACTGCGCGTCGCAGTTGCCCAGAATTTCCTGCCAGAGATTGAGAGGATACCGATTCTGCAAGCCCGCCAAGTTCTGAAACACACAGCTCATAGAGATATTTCTTGAACGAATGACGCTTAACCGGCGGGAGAGGTCTGGAATGGTGCCGCAGGCTGTTAATTCTTCACCCAGGACATGCACCGGTACCGGCAGTTTGCCTCCTTCGCAGTTCTTGTCTGCATACCGCACCAGCTTGATGAAGCAGAAGGACAGGAACAGGCTTGCCAGAAAGTCAAAGGTGCTGTCCTGGTCGCTGGTAACAAGGAAGTAGGCGCACCGCTCTTGGCCGGGCAGCTCCAAGTCAATTTCATCCCGGGTGGTGATTTTCTTGATGAGTTCCGACTGGAACACCTGCAGACGGGAGCCGAGGCCGATGATGACGCCGCTACGAACTGTATCGCTGGCCTGCTTATACAAGCTGTATGGCGCTTTGGCCGGATGGGTGGGCGGCAAGTTCTCAAACAGGCTGTCCAAATCGGACTCGCCGCTTAAAGTCAGCAGCCGGTACACCTCTCCGATATTGCGGTTTTGTTCAGCATAACTCTGGTCCACATAGAGGACGAGGGCCTTCAGCAAGTTCATCTCACAGGAATCCCAGAAATGGTCACCCTTGCCGTTGTTGATGGTGTTCTTAATGATGACATCTACAAAAAGCTGCGCCATCAGTTCCTGCCCCTCCACTTCGGAAAGGCAGTTCCAACTGTCCGAGTTTTCCGGATTGACCAAATTGAACACCTTGACACAGTACCCCTGATCCCGCAGATACTCGCTGGATTTTTCGTAGAGCTCACTTTTCGGATCTGAAATAATCAGGGATTCTCCGCGGACCGCCGCCTGAAGGATACGATTCATGCAAAAGGACCGGGTTTTCATGCTGCCGCTGGAGCCATACACAGCCAGATTGCCGTTGATATGGGGATTTTCGGGAATACAGACAGCCTTGTTGTCCAGCATTCCCAGTACAACGCCTTTATGCTTGCGCAGGTCAGGCACCAGATCCAACACACCGGCCATCTCCTTGCGGCTCATCCAGCCGGAAGTACCGTAAGTGCCCTTGGCCGAGTAAATGAAATTCCGGTCAGTATCATATTCGCCGGTATCGCTGTAGCCCATGCGCATGACCATGAGCAGCAAAATTGCCAACAGGCCGATGCAGATCAGGACACCGTACACTCCATAGGGTGGATGAAACACGGAGGCCAGACAGGTAAAAAAATCAGGCGACGCCATCGCCGGAGAAGTTCCGTCTCCGGGGATGCCGCCGCCCTGTTTCCACGCCGCGTAATTGCCAAACAGCTGTGCCAGGAAACCGCCTGCGTATAGAATCGCAAATACGGCGGCCGGCGCTGCTGCCAGGCCTATGATTAGTTTCTTTTTGTTTATGGGAACAACCTCCCCTCGAATTTTGTAAAGTCAATGGTTTGCAGGTGTACCCGGTCACTGCAATAGCGGCGCAGCACATCTGCTTGAAAATCAAAGCAGATCAGCGTACCGGGGCGTTCCATCAGTTCGAGGGCGGTGTTGAAACGCACGATCCGCGGCAGATCGCAGAAGTAACCGAACAGCACCGGCGTTCCATCCGGCTCTGCGGCATCCTGCTCCATGGCCCTGCCGGGATTGCCGGCGTAGAGGCCCTGTGACAGAATGCGGTCAAGTTCCGCGGTTTTCACAGGGTCACACAGTAACGCCAGTATCACCTCCCCCTGATGGTCATTGGTTAGGAAATAAAAGTGGTCGTAGCTGCCGTCCAGCATGAAGTAGTCATGCTTGGCCCCACCGGTACTGGTGAGTATCTGGTAGGCCAGGTCCATGCTGTCCCCCAATACCAGTCCATGTACCTGTTCGACACGGTACTGCTGGGCCAGACGCTGCTGGCATAGAATGTTCCAGAGGAGTGTTTTTACCCGCAGTTCGGATTTGTAGCGCCACTTCATCAGAGCGCTCCCGCTATTGTAGGTCACAAAGATGCCGGTGGGGACCAGCAGCACCCCTGCGAAGCGGGAGCTTCGGATCTGGGTGGCATCAGCCCCCAACTCCTTGACTTCGCGTGAACTGTAAAACGCGGGATATGTTACAGTTTCGCCGCCAAAACCGGTCTGGGCAAAGACCTTCGGCTTTTCATCCGGGTAGAGCAATACCCCGGCATTGCCCATAGTAATATAGGTTTCCGCGAGGCGGTGGAGCCGAAACCTCCGGTTTGCTTCGCTTTTGAGCCGGTTGGTTTCTGCGTCTCCTGTAAGGCAGAATGTAAAACGCTCGGGCCATCCGTCCAGCAGAGCTGACTTGGCTTTGATCCCCAGCCGATAGCCCCGGAGCCGATCCCGGTAGTAGGTGCGCAGCAGTCCGGCCTTTTTGAGCGCAGTCACGACCGCCTCCAAGTAGTAAGGGCTGGCGGGAAGGCGGTTGAGCTGGCTGGTGGGGAACTCTCCCGAAATAGCGGTCAGCGATAAAAGCCGGAACGGAAGCGTATCCGGCTGTGGAAAATAGTTGGTGCTTTTCCCAAGTAGTCACCTCCCTTGAAAGCACAGGATTTTTACCGTAATGACTGAGGACTTCGGTAAAAATGGGCCTCCCCATGAGGGGAAAAAGCCCGGAAAATCGGGCGTTTCAGCCGCTTCGCTGGATGTCGGGCCGGAGAAGGCCCAAAATGGTCAAAAATCCGAGATGGATTGTAGACTCGTTTTATGCTCCGTCAGCCATTGCGGAAAACGCTGCTTCTCCATGATATAGATTTTTGTGCAATCCTGGTCGCCCAGTTCGGCCGTGTTATAGGCATCGCACAACAGGCCGGTATCATCAGCCATCACAAAGGAAGAGAGAAGATCCAGTAATTGCTTTTCCGATAAATTATCGTAATCGCGTATCCGCCTGTCGGGAAGTGCCCGGTCATAGACCTGGGCGAAACAGACAACGCAATCGCGGTAATACGGAAGTGGGTGTTCTCTTGCGTATTGATCAAGGACAAAATAGAGCGGGTCCAACAGGAACTCATCGCTTTGCCGCTGTTTGCGCTTTGGCAGCAAACAGGGCAGCGTCACCTCCAGCACCCTGTCCTCGCAGTTGACAGTGATGCCGTGCGTTGCACCGGCGGATTTGAGATAGTCACCTTTGCGGATGGTTGTGCTGGAATAAATCAGATGCCGCAGCCGGCAGGCAATCCGCTCTGCCCGTAAAGCGGCATCTATGGAAAGTGTTTCATAGTTGTCGGGGTAACGCTGGATGTCAGTGGTGTCCAGCGCGTACAGCGCATTACTCAGACGGGATATATCGTCGAGAATGCTTCCAATGCGGTGGGATATTAGTTTTCGATCCAATCATGTGCCTCCTGCTTTCTTGAAATAATTTGTCTGGCCTTCCTCGTCTACAGTACAAAATCCGGATATGCCCGGACAGTCGATTTGGGCGATTTGCGCCGGAGTATCGACCAGCATGATACGGCGGCTTCCCCCTTTGTTGCCCCGCAGAGCATGGCAGACAAGTGCCTCCTGCCCGGCGGCAATATAAGCAATCTCATATAATTCACCGTCGGCAAAAAACACGAGTTTAACGGGAAAATCAGCCGGAGCGTGGTAATCTACCTGCCGGATGAAGTCCAGCAGGACCCACACTGCCCGGACAAGCGCATGGTCAGTTTTTGGTGTTTGCCCTGCCAGGAAATAACCACCGCCGTCTGTTTGAAAAATGCGGCCCTGCCTCTCCAAATGAGAGAGCAGGGCCTTTGTAGTATCTTCTTTGCCAGGGTGAAAACAAAGAAGCTGGTGTTCACAGAGGCCGGGGTACATCGTCACGATCCGTAGCAAGTCCGTAGCCTCGTTCCCATAGATTTCAGCCCTGGTCTTCATGGGGCTCACCTCCTTTATTAAAGGCGCCAATCAGACGCCTTCAAAGCGCATTGTTAAATAGGAATTGTGGAAAGACGCCATTAGAGCGTCAATCCGGCGTTTTTCGAGAATAGTAGGAAAAAAAGGCGTCTTATAGGCGTATTGGAACTGTCAATGATGCGTTTTCCGGAGATTACAGCAATCCTCTTTATTGGGATTTACAAAATCCCTCCAGAATTGATAGTGTTCCGTTACATCTTCACAGATTGTCTTCTGCGGAATATGGATTTTTTCCACGATCCGCTGCTTTTCTTTCAAAGGAAGATGATGGTAGCCTCCCTGCCGCACGGTATATTTAGAGAAATCAACACCCCGAAACCACTGCTTAATCCACGAATTGACGCGCAGAAATTCAACCACACACCGCTCAATTCCCAAATCATTCAGCTTGTCGAAATCCATGTATTCCTCGATGATGGGGCTTAATCGGATTGCCACATCATACCCTTCCGCTTGCAGAGCCTGAATTGCGCGGATGCGCTGGCTGGGAGGACTGGCCTTTTCAAATTGGGCGGTTTGTGCATCGTCCAGGCAGGTCACGGTAATTTGAATATGGGCCAGTTCCTTGTCCAAGATCTCTAAATACTCCGGGGCAGCGGGAAGTGCAGACTTCGTGACGATGAGATAGCTTACCCTGCATAGATTCATCTCCTGGATGGTCTGGTAGGTAGTGTGGTACTGGAGTTCACAGGGCTGAAAACAGTCTGTCATGCCTCCAAGCCTGATGATGCTTCCGGATGGGAGACTGCGGATTTTCCGCCGGACCTTTTCAATGTCTGCAACACGAGGATGCGCCGCATCCCATAATCCACGAAAATGAAGCAATGAACGGGCATAGCAGTAGTTACAGTTGTGTTGACAGCCGCAGCCGTAAGTATCTAAACGGGTGTTATATTTGCATTTGTCGCCTTCATTGCCTCCAACTTGCTTAAAGAAACTCTTAAACTCGCTTTATATCACCTCTAAATTCATTGTTTGATTACTTTATTGTCGAATACATTGGACTCACCTCATATAAAATTCTAAATGGTTGCGGAGGACGGTACTGCCCCGCCGTCTGTTGGTAAAGCATCCAACCATGTTCTTTACACTACTCCGCGCAATAAAGGGAGGCGCTTCCGCACCTCCCAGAGAAAATGCCTTTTAAGCGGAATCAGCTTGTTCTTGGCGCTTGCGCTCCAAAAGCTCCCGCAGTTCCCTGCGGTCTGTGGTTATGAGATCTTTTTCCAATGGACTGGCCTTGAACTCCACCATGATATTGTTGTTATTGGTGGAGATCAGACCGCTGCCGCGCTCAAAGTGTGTGACCTCCATCGTTTCTGCGTCAGAGAGATGGAGGGTTTCCTGGACACGCTCCGCTTCGTCATCCTCCAGATTGAGAATGATCTTAGTCTTGCTGTTGTTGATGATGCCTTTCCCGAAACGGCCTTCGTCCAGATTGAAAAAGTCGTTAAGGTCCTGGCTGGCGCAGATCGCTGATCCACCGAAGCCGCGAATCGTCTTGAAAATTTCCAAAACGAAATCACCGGCCAGCCTGGTACCCGTGGCGCCTGCGCCGGAAAGAAGCTGCCAGCACTCGTCAATAAAAATGGCTTTTTCCTCGGTGCGGTCAGCTTTGGCGCGGTCCCAAACGAAATCAAGGGCCACGAACATCCCCACAGTCAGCAAATCACCAGTAAGCGAGGAAATATCCAGTACGGTGTACTTATTATCCAGCCGCACATTGGTCTGCTTGTTAAAGGTACTGGCGGAGCCATTCACCAGACGGTTGAGGATATGGGCCATGCGAGTGGTTTCCGGGGCGGCCTTCAAAATCTCATATAAATCGCCCAGCACCGGCATCTCCCGGTAGTAGCCCGGATTGGCCGGGTCTTCCAATGAGGCGTTGTCATGAGTGATACCTTTGGAATTGTAGGTGCGGATCAGAGCCTCATCCAACAGCTGTCGTTCCTCGTGAGACATATCAGGGATCAACAGACTGAAAAATATGTGGAGTTGCTGGATTTTGGCGGCCAGTTCGGAGAGCTGGATTCCCGGCCCGTCCAGAAGCTCACTGACCGACCGATCCACCTTGCGGATCTCCATCACATTGATGCAGTGCGGGCTGGCCGGGGAAATCTGGATAAACTCCCCGCCTACATTGGCACAGGCACGGTGGAATTCGTGCCCCTTCAACGGTGCAATGATGAAAACGGGAATGTTTTTCCGCCTCATTCTTAACGCCATGAGCTGCATCGTAAAGGTCTTGCCTGCGCCGCTGGTACCCAGGATCGCCATATTGGCGTTCTTGTAAATCGCAGAGTTGAAAATATCCACGATGATGAGGGAACTGTTATATTTGTTGACCCCCAGAAGGATTCCATTGTCATCGCACATCTCAAACGAAGTGAACGGATAGCAGCTGGCCGCGCCTCCAGTCAACAGGTTGCGCTTACCACGCTCGAACAGTCCCTTTTCCATGGAAACCAGCGGGAGGGCAGAACAAAATGCCTGCTCCTCCCGAAAATGGCAGTTGCAGACATCCATATCCTGCGAAAGCAGGAGCTTTTTTATTTCGCTGGCCTTCCACTCCAGGTCCTCCACAGAAGGGGCAGTCACAGTAATCAACAAGTTGAGATAATAGAAATCTTCGTTATTCGCAAGGCCCTCCTTCAGAAAATAGCCGCTCCGAATAGCGCCGTCTATATCATCGAAGTCCGTGTTCGTGTCGCTGGCATCCTTGATTTTTGACCGGTTGATGCGGAGCTGCTGGCCGACCCGCTGAATAATGCGCTCTTTGGGTTGGCGTGAAAGAAACATATCGAGGTCAATGCCATCACCGGCATTGACGATCAAACTCAGCCAGCCCGCGGGCACCTGTGTTTTGTAACCATCTGATGGGACGAGCAGATAAGTATAGTACAGCCCGTCTATGCAGAGATACCGTCCATGGGTGAAGTCGATGCTTTTGGGAGCAGCAAATTCAGCCGCCGGGATGCGGTCAATCTCGCCCTCCCGCCCCTTGTCGAGATACTGTGCCACAATTTCCTGTGCCCGTACCGACAGGGGCTTGACCGCACTTTCATTTCGGCACAACAAATTATAGAAAACATCTACGGTAAATTCGTCCTCGTTTTCGTGGACAACGACCTCGTTGCCGCATTGACGCAGGTAATTGGATGCCGTGTGGACAGCACTTTGGAGAGATTGGATTGCCTCATCTTCCTGTTCGGAGCGCCGGGTATTGGCCCAGGGCTCATACTCGAAAATCAGGAAAAACCGCCGGGTCACAGCTTCCCGGGAGCCGACCTGCTGCACAAAGTTCAGGTAATCCTCCTGCATCAAGCGGCACTGCTCGTTTTCCTCATGGGCCATCTCCTGGCGCACCGTGTCCAGGTGGCGGTTGATGTCCGCACGGCGGGTCAGAACCTTGATTTGGAGCTTGATGGGCGAGATCTTCAGGTACGAAACGAAGGAGTAGATGATATTCCTCTGTTCCCGGGCGCTGCGCAGCATAAAGTTGATGGGGACAACTTCGACCACCTTGACAAAGCGATGGTCTTTGGTATAGATAATGCCGTTCTCCACTTTCTCAATGGGCAGATAATCCGCCACTGGATTGAGGCAGGCGGGCTTCTGCTCCTTGACACGGGCGGGGCGTTTGGGCAGGCGTTCCTTTTCATGGCGCTTTTTTGCGTTCTTTTTTGCCTTATTGCCCTTGGCAGGACGATCCTTTTTAGCATTTTTCTTGGGCCGGAGCTTTTCACGGATTTCATATCCGCGGACTTCATCAAACTCAGCGGGGAAATCTGCTTCACCAGACCGCCGGCGCTTCGGCGCCTTGGGCTTTCTCTCCTTTGGAGGCTTCTGTTTGAGATGCTTGCCGGCTGATTTGGAGGGAGCCGTTTTTTCACAGGGCTGTTCACCGTCACCGCCGACAACGCGGCGATTCCGCAGGTATTTCAGAAAAGTGATCAGAAACTGCGAGAGACTTTCCCCTGAAATGCCAATGAGGGCAACCAATGCCACCGGGAGCGCAGTCAGGCATAAAGCAATAATGCGGGCGGTCAGCCCAAATGGAAGGCACAAAAAAACCGGCGTCCCAATGGCAAGTGCCAGGATGCCGGCTTCAATCACATTCCGCGCACGGAACATACCGCCAAAAAAAGTGCCTGTTTCTATGAAGTTCGGCGGTATGATATAAATATCATGGTCATTCTTGTTGCTCATGTATTACCTCGTTTCTGATGCCGGGGTGCGGTGCGGTCAGCCAATAATCCAGAAAGGACCGCCTGCTGCCGCACGGCGGCTTGCTTCATTTAAGATGATGGACAGATCCCACAACTGCCCGCTTCGCTTGTAACTGGCCGGGTCAGCCACCATGATCTGGCCGTCTTTTACGCCACGGAGAACAATGAAGTGGCCGGATGAGGTAAAATGGCCTTCGGACATAATTGCCACGACCAGCTTGCCATCTGCGAGAGCGTCCAGAATCCGCTGGGGCTCGGAAGTCGTGCAGCCGGATACCGGAAGGCCCCATTCCTCCGCAGCAGCAGGGATCAATGCGTGATAAGAGCCGCTGCTTTTGCACCAATAGCCATTGTCATATGACCACTTTGCCATTTCCACCGGGTCTACCATATCGTCCGTGAGGGAGGAAACCACGATTGCCATGGCGGTGGGCCCGCACCCATAGCCGCCGATGTTATCGGTGCCATAGGGTTGACTGGCATAGCGTTCATCCAGCTGATTGTAATAAACAACCGGGGTCCCGCCGTCGGTAAAGGTTACATCTCCAAGGGAGGGGATACTGTTCCCTGTCCACTCGTCCACATTTTGCAGCAGGCCGTCGCCTAAAAAGAGACTTAGGTTAGAGGCATAATCGGACGCCAGTTCTTTCTGCTCATCCGTAAGCGCGAAAACATGGTCGGCAAGATAAGACTCGCCGTTGTAGCGAATGGTATAGATCATCCAGATCTCGGTGGAGATGGTTTCCTCACCGGTCTCCGGATCTTCGGATGTGACCTCACGGCTCTCCCGCACACTGGTATAAGAGTATAGATGCTCTTTGTTCTCCCGCAGGACAGTGGACAGGTCATCCAGCGAAATGCTCTCAAAGTCTTCATCCCGGGCAGCGCAATACTGTGAAACGATGAGGTTGGCGTTGTAGACCAGGCCGGAAGAATAGGGGTTTTTGACCTCCATTTTGTCGGCGCCAGAAGAGGCAAAGTCCACTTCGATACGGGCCATCACATCATCCAGCGCCTCACCCAGAATGGCGTTGATGGCAAAGGTAATGTCGTTGGCGTTTTCTACGATGGCGGTTTCGCTGTTGAGGATAGGCGTGTCAGGATCAGCTGGTGAAAAGGCATTGACCAGCCCTCCAAAAATCAGGCCGGGCAGCATCAGGAGGAAAAGGACAGGCAGCAAAAGCAGAATGGCAATGACGGCAATGATTTTGCCGATGTGCTTTCGGCCGGCCCAGACGGCCCCAGCCACAGCCCCATAGGGGCCGGCGGCGGCAGCGCCTTTCGCTGCTCCAGAGATGGCCTTGCCAGCTTTGATAGCGCCTTTGACCGTATGTGCGGCAGAGGCCGCAGCATCTACTGTTTCGGCGGAGCTGTTTTTTTGTTCTTCAGCCATTAGAGTTTGTCCTTTCTTTTGGGAGTAGGCGGCAGTTTCTTCACGATGGATTCGTGATAGGCAATCGAGCCGTCCGGTGCCATATAGGGGGATTTTTCAACCGCATCCGCGGCATACTGCTTATACCAGGCAGTACCATCTACAGCGTGAACGGTTGTGTATTGGCCTTCCGGCGCCACATACTGGTCTGCATGATACATACCAAAAGCGATGCCTTCTGGATGCTCCGGAGTGACTTCTGTGCCGGTAATGCGGCCGCCGCCAATCTCCACATTCTGATAAGTGGGAATATTCTCGGCCCCGGGCTCCAATGCCGCATGACCCATGTAGGAATGCAGAGCTTCTACAGCTTTATCCCCGGTCATAGTTCCCATCTGGGTGATACTCCCGGTAGCAACCGATCCTATGACATTGTTGGCAAAATTGCCTCCTTTGCTTACGGAGGAGGCGTAGATATGTCCACCGATGCCGCCTGCAGCGCCGCCGACCAGCCCACTTAATCCGGAGGGCTTGGCATCCGGGGGCGTTGTGGCCGTTTTGACCGCATTATTGGTAACATTCCTTTTAATCACGCCGGCCAAGCCACCGCTGGCAAAACCAGCGCCGAATCCAGCACCGCCTTTTCCGCCACCGTTTGCACGGACATGGGAGGAATGACTGCTGCGGCCTCCCGCAAAGTGATTGCTGGCAAAGCTCTTAAATCCGCTGAATCCCCTGGCCGCAATCATAGCCTCCGCCAGCATACTGCCTCCGGTATGGCCGACATTGACGCCCAGACTTGCCATAAAAGAATCGATCTTCTGTGATACTTTAAGAAATCCGATTGCGCACATAAACCAGATCAGCACATTCCCCGAAACGGCTTCTTTGCCTACGGCGTCCACTTGTGCCTGGACTTCTTCCTCCGAAATAGCGAAAGCAGGCTGGCAGAACAGACAGGAGAGAGCTGCGACCATCAGCGCAAGGAACAAAATTTTCTTGAGTCTTTTCAAAATGGCCCTCCTTACAAAGAGAGCGGGTTGGAGATAAACGAACCAACCATGCTCGTGAACAGGCGCAGGCACCAGGCGTTCATCAGCAGAAGAAAAATCTGACCGCCCAGCATCCGGCACCAGGATTTCCAGATGTTTGATGTTGTCTGGCTTGCCCCCATGGAAAAGGCTACTGGAGCCGTATAGACCAGCACGCCGAGCAATACATATCGCTCTGCCGCTTCCAGCAGCAACTTCAGGTAGTTCCACGCCAGAATGATGACTAAAATCAGAGTGATAAGGGCCACAGCCCCATTGGCGCACACCCCGATGATGACCAGCATGACAGAATTGAAATCCGCAAAACTGAGTGCCGGCAGCTCCGAATCCATAATCCAGTTATACGGTGTGCCGCCGATGGTCAGGATCATGCTGACAATCTCATTGGAGAAGAACGCTAAAAGAATAAAAATGACGGACCGGATGCTCAATTTGAGCGGGTCTTCCGCTTCAATACCGGCTCCCAGGCCAAAGTTCTTGAACAGCTGCCACACCCAGTTAAGGAGAATGATACCGATGCCCAGTGCCACAAAAACGCTGTACATCGTTTCGGCCGCGGGAAAGTAGCGCAGAAATACCGCCATATCGCAGCCCAGTGCCCCCAAAACCGAGGTGGTTATCAAGTCAAGGCCCGCCATGACCTGCTCTGCAATCCATTCAACAATGCCGTCCAGAATACCCATAGGTCATGCCTCCTTTCGTCGGGTATCAATGTGATGCCGATCAACCTGCCCACTGACCACCCTCAAAGAAGGGGACGATATAGGACATGATAAAGCCCAGACTGTTTAAGATGGCCCAGGTGATAACAATTCGTTTGAGCCAAGCTCTGCTTTCATCCACCGTTTTACCAGAACGGGAGAAATTCATGAGCAGCAATGCTACCGAAGCGGTCACAATGGCCGCAATCGTGGAGATAGCGAGGATCTGCGTGTAGACATCCTGCATGATTTCTGTGGCCTTTGTCCAAACATCGGTTGCGGCAAAGGCCGGCTGGCTGAACATCAATGAGACGGTGGGACACAGAAACGCCATATAAGCGATTCTGCCAATGGAAAAACGGCGCGGAGGGCTGGTATCGCCGTTTCGCTTTTGGTGAGGAATCTTGCGTTTTTTCAATTTTCGGACCTCCAATCCAAATGTAATATGCGGGACTCAAACAAAAGAGGAGCCCGCAGCTCTTGTAATAGATGCGGGCTCCCTCCCCAATCGGCCGGTCATTAGGGCAGCAAAAAAGCACCTTGAAAAAGGTGCCGTTCACTGCCTGCATTCAGTTTTGGGTGCAAGTTTGAGCATATTCAGTTTAGCACACCAGGATTTACGGCTCAAGGGCAGGAATGCGCCAATTTCATTCCCGTATTCTGCCAATTATTTGCCCTTGGCCTTTTCATCTGGTTTTGGCGCTGGAAAGAACTGTTCCAGCATATCCAAACTGTCTTTGGAGGTGTACCCCCATAGTACGGAACTGAGTGCGTCAATGGCTTCCCTGCGCCTGCGGTAGTAAGTACGGAATGAGATGTCCCGGATATGCGGACGCAAATTCTCGATGATCTCCTCCACATTTTTGAGTTGCTGCGGGGAGAGGAAGGAGTAGTAAAGCAGCCAGTAATAGGCCTCGCCGTTCTTGTGGCGGGTACGAAGCAATTCGACTGCTGAATCCAAAAGTTTCAGCATTTTGTGGCTGCGCTCAATGCACTTAGCATGGTGTTCAATATCGCTCCCATTCAGATCGGCGCCGGCCAGATAGATGGAATCCAGAAATTCCTCGATGGATGTGCCGTATTCGATCTCAAACTTGGAACGCACATGCTGGACAGAAATTTCCAGGCTCCACACCACATCGCGGTATTTTTTCAACAGTTTCCAGGTATCATGGTACAGCGGGTTTTCTGCGACATCTTTTTCAACAAATTTCTTCATGGTAAGACCTCCTTATTCAATTCTCCGCGACGGGAGAGAGTGTAAGTTCAAAAGTGGTGACCTGCCTGTTCCCGCACAGAATGGACAAGCCAAAACAGAGCGTTGACTGTTCCCGTGCGCGGGGTAGTAAATCTTCCCGGCAGTCGCCCGATAAGGGATATAACTTATAGCGGGAGAGGGGACAACCAAAGCACGAAATCCCTTGTGCCATCAGGATTTGAGCCATCTTTTGGATGATAATTTCAATGTGCGATTTTGAAACGCTATTGAGTTCGTTTGAAACGATAACCTCATGCTCTATACTTGGTGTGTTTTGGCTGGAGCCTGATTCATCGGGGAGTTCCAAATGGATGTTGAGCGTCATAGCGACCTCCTCTTTGTCCACCATAACATCCGATATTTCAAACATGGTGGACAGGTAATTTTTCAAATAGACCACGCTGCCGTGTCGGCCCGGGAAGGACATAAGGGAGATATAGTCCAGTGCGGCCAGCTTTTTGAGGACGCGGCCGACTGTCGCCCGGGACACCCCCCAGCGGACAGCCAGTTCAGTGTAGGCAACAAGAGGATTGCCGGTGCCGTTGCGGAAATAGACTACTGGCCCCAGGTCTGACCCCTGTACCTGATTATCGTTGTAGACGGCTGAAACCCAGAGGTCCAGAATAATATCCATTTCGGAGCATCGGCTTGTGCTGATGAGATCTGTGACAACGGAAACGGGCAGAAAGAAAAAGCCGGTATCCTTTTGGCAGGGAGCATTATATTCAAGCACCGTGTTATGCCGCGCCCAGTCGCAAATTTTATAGCGGATCACATTGCCGCGATCCAGTGTATGAAAAGTGATAAAGTGCTGTTTCTGCAGTTGTTCCAGCACTGTCAACACCTGGCATTGAAACCGTGTGCGAAACCATTGGGACACTTCCTTGAGTGTGCAGACCCATTCGCCCGGATAGATGGTATAGCTAATACCATCAATGCGGCGGTATGAAGTGCGGAAGTTTGCGTAGCTGCAAAGTACGGTAAAATAAAAAAGACCAGAGCCTCCGCTTGTGCGAATGCTCCGGTCTGCCATCAGCCGATGGACGAATTGCCGATAAATCCGGCATCGTGGGTAATCCACGACCTGTTTGATCTGTAATTGATAAGCCGGCATGGAAACCTCCTATTTTAAGATTGATTCTATTGCATAAAAATGATAAAATAGCCCGGGATGCGTATAAAAATAACACACCCCGGGCGGGCCGCTCTGCTAATAATCTGCTAATTTGCGTTTTTACAAAAGCTCAAAAATGCCGTCTGCTAATTTTTTGCTAATTGCGCGAAAGGTATTCCAGCGCCTTGAAACTGTGCAGAATGACACAAAACGGCGTGAGAAACCAAAAATTCATTGGGCTAAATTGACACAAAACGAAGCGGAATGTAGTGTAAGGGAATCGTAGGACAAAGAGTTATTTGTTCTCCTAAGCGGTAGGTCGGAGGTTCGAATCCCCTCAGGCGTGCCAAAGGAAAGGGACATCCGCAAGGATGTCCCTTTCCTTTGGCCTCCGGCTGCCGGGAATGGGTGTCTCCCAGGCAATTTCAAATATCCGCGGGCAGATGCGGTCTGCGCTTCCATTCGTGTTATTTCTGGGCGGCGCCGGTAAGCAGGGGGCGGGTCATAGTATTCTTTTTCAAATAAAGTTAATGGCCTATTTTTACTGTTACTATTGCCCCTCGTTCTGATTCCCTATGGAATGACACCGCAACTCTATCACGTTTTTGGAATTTTCAGTAATTAACAGCTACAAAAAATTTCCCCATATCAGAAGCAAAGAGCAATGAGTGCGTTAGTTTAAGCTTCCTCAGTTCTTCTGAAAGAAGTCCTGCAATGATAAAGCTATTCGACTTCATAATCATCATAGTATTACTACCAGCAAAGTGCTGTCCTATTGATCTCCAGAAGTTTGTAGCAAACAACTGTAGACTAGATAGTATCAAGTCCATCTCATTCTTCACTTCTGTCCCATAGATCATTTCGGCAACGCGAAGTAGAAATGAGCTCTCTATACCTGAAACAATTGTAATCTCGCGTGAATCCAAACTATATACCATTTTTTGATATACAGCCTTTCCCAAAAATTCTCCTTGATAGCTCCTACCTATAATTTTCGCATTTGCCGCAATATTCAAAGAAGCGGTCAACAGCGTATTGATTTTTTCTTCCAGTCGCGCTTCAAAGTCACTGTTCTTTGCAGGCGCGGCTAGAATACCCTTTCCTATGATCGCCATATCTGCTGTTGCTATATGCTCCAATAGCCATCCAATTCCGCTTCCGACAAAATCTTGTATCTCTTCTTTACTGCACTCACCACGCTTCACAATATCTTGATATTTTTTTAGCTGGATATTGCAAAATTCATCGTGCAACATCTTGTGTAATGTATACCCAGTGTAGCCGATTTTGCGCATGTATTCCTCTTCCGCCTTAGCATGACGCTCAAAATAGCTGGTTATATAAGTCAAAGTTTCCCGAACGAGGAATATACGATAATTTGCCTCATCTCCTCGTTCCCGTAACTTATTCAAAACCTGATCGGCCATTTGGAATAGCTGCTGATGTTCCTTGTCTAATTTTTCTATACCCGTAATATAATTGTCATTCCACCTAATCATACCTGTTCTCCTTCAATCTATTTTAGTTACAAAATAAGTGAGTCAGCATATCCTCCTTTAATGTTTCAGCAGAGCAATCTTTGGGAGCTGTTTTCCTGTTTGACTGTATAACGCCCGGGCGGAGGGATTTATTGCACAATGAAGAGAAACTTAAAAATCCAATAGAGTTTATGGGAAAATGCGGTGGACTGCCAGGAAAAATGGACAGGGCACTGGAAAAAAGCGGCGAAAGAGGGCGGGATTTTCTCTGTTGCTTTTTCCCTGAGGAACCATTATACTATATATTATGGAAACCATTTATGCAAATGGAGGATTACATATGAAAGGAAAGCGAGTTCTCTCTCTGGCGCTGGCCGCGCTGATGACGCTCTCCCTGCTGGTGGTGCCCGCAGCGGCCGTCAGCTTTACCGACATGACCAATCACTGGGCCAAGGACGATGTGGAGTACTTGGCCACCCAGGGGGTGGTCAAGGGGACCAGCGCCACCACCTTTGCTCCCGATCAGAAGATGACCGCCTGTGAAGCGCTGCTGTTTTGCTCCCGTGCCGCCGGCGTGGACGCCATTGACAAGGAGGCCATCGCCGAGGACTGGGAGGACGAGCTGAAGGAGATCCTGCCCGAGGAGATGTACGCCTGGGCGGCCCAGGAGATGGCCGTCTGCCTGGAGACCGGCATCATCTCGGAGACCGAGCTGCGGGCCCTGAGCAGCGCGGGCGGGCTGGTGAAGTCCATCACCCGTGAGACGCTGGCCATGTATCTGGTGCGGGCCATGCAGCTCGCCCCCCTGGCCCAGAGCCTGACCTCCTACCCCATGAGCTTTGCGGACACTACCTCTATTTCCGCCTCCCTGCAGCCCTATGTATACCTGCTGAACATGTACGGCATCGTCAAGGGCAACGAGCTCAACCGCTTTCTGCCACAGAACTCCCTGACCCGGGCCGAGATGGCCACCATGCTCCGCCGGGCCATCGACTTTATGGACGAGCGGGGCATCTATGCCGAGCTGCCCGGCTACACCGACTATGACTGGGTGGGCGGCACCATCGCCGCCGTGTCTACCGGCAGCAGCGGCGTTACCCTGCTGACCCTGACCAGCGTGGTCAGCGGCACCCGCAGCATCTCTCTGCCCGCCGACGCGGAGATCTACGAGAATAATATGCTCTCCTCCGCCGATGCCCTGAAGGTGGGCAGTTACGCCCGGGTGAACCTGGACAGGAAGGGTACTGCCGAGTCCGTGCGCCTGGGCGGCGCGGTCACCTCCTATACCGGCTCCGTCACCGGCGTGGAGCAGGACAGCCTGACCGTGACGGTCAACGGCGCCTCCAAACGGCTGGACATCGACCGCTTTACCGAGGTGCAGGTGGGCAAGACCGCCGGCGACTACACCCTGCTGGATCCCCAGGCCGGATACACCACGGCCACCTGCTATGTGGACGCCATGGGCCATCTGGACGCGGTGCAGCTCTCCGGCGGCACCCGCGCCGAGGAGGGCATACTGGTGAAGG
The DNA here is from genome assembly GCF_964239415.1 of Clostridium sp. ATCC BAA-442. NCBI lineage: Bacteria > Bacillati > Bacillota > Clostridia > Eubacteriales > Clostridiaceae > Clostridium > Clostridium sp. ATCC BAA-442. The sequence continues at coordinate 132,260 of NZ_CAXSQB010000004.1, forward strand.
TGGAAAACGGCACCGGTGGCCAGCGGCTCCAGGTGTCGGCCTTTAACGGCGAAACCAGGCGCTACACCCTGCCCGCCGGGGCGGGCGTCACCGTCAACGGCGTGGTGGGCACCGTGTCCGACCGCTATGAGGGCGACTACGTGAGCCTGCGGGTATCCAACGACGAGGCCAACGAGCTGGTCAGCATGGCGGTGGACACCGTAACCGATTACGTCCAGGGCTCCGTCAAGAGCTTTACCTATGCCAAGGATCAAAACGACATCACCCTGACCAACCTGAGTACCGGCAAATCCACCACCTACGACATCTCCTCCAAGGCAGCCATCCGCTTCAATGGCGAGGACATCGCACTCAAGGAGCTGGAGCGGAACTCCTTCGCCACCCTTCAGCTCTCCGGCGGGGATGTGGTGACGCTGCTGGACGCCTATCCTGGCTCCACCACCACCGAGGGCGTCATTGAGAGCATCACCTACGGTACCCCCACTACCCTGGCGGTCAAGACCGCCAATGACAGCGTAATGACCTTTGAACTGGATCTCACCGACCTGCCCGCCATCTACCGGGACGGTAAGAGCAGCTCTCTGGACAAGATCAAGAGCGGCGACACTGTGGTGGTCACCGTGCGCTACAACAAGGTCACCACCCTGGAGACAACGCCTCAGAGCGCCAACGTCACCGGCACTATCACCCGGGTGGTGCAGGATGCCGCCGGGATCACGTTTGATGTGAAGCTCACCGACGGCTCCACCGCCTCCTATACCGTGTCCGAGGGCGTTTCTGTCACCCAGGACGGCACCGCCGTCTCCCTCTACACCCTCAAGCCCAACGATGCAGTGGCCATGGTGGTCAGCGGCGGAGATGTGGTGTCCATCGAGGTGGACAGGGGCTCCGGCTCCAGCAGCCAGCTTGAGGGCACGGTCCTGGTGCCCAACACCAAGGACAAGACCCTGATGGTACAGCTCACCGACGGCAACGTGCTCACGGCGGACGTGTCCGACGCCAGCTTTATGTCCGCCAGCGGCTCCTCCACCAGCCTGCGCCAGTTGGAGGCGGGGGACCGGGTGCAGCTCTTCGGCGATTACAAGGGAGCCCAGTTTGTAGCCACTCTGGTGCTAAAGCTGTAAGTATTAAATGTAATGACATGAAAACGGCCCCGGAACCGCTCGGTTCTGGGGCCGTTTTGCAGGCCTCACGCCGGGAGGCGGAACCGCGCCGGCAGCTCCTCCGGCGGCACACCCAGGAGCAGCAGAGTGCCCGCGGCGGCCAGAAAGGGCAGGGGGGAGGCGCCGGTAGAGAAGGGGAGCACCAGCTCCTGCTGCTCCACCACCGCCCCGCCCAGGGTGACCAGCTCCCGCTGGACGGCCAGGCACAGCCTGTCCCCCTCCAGGCTGGAAAAGGTGAGGGTATCCCGGGGGGAGGTGCCGTAGCTCACGGCCTGGCGGGCGTTGAGGGCCCGGGCCAGCGGCCCCGCCGTGCCGGGCAGCAGCACCGTCCCGCAGGGGACGGCCCCCGCGCCGGCCCAGCCCCGTGCCGCCGGTGACACCGTCAGCAGCTCCAGCCGCGCGCCGGCCAGCTCCGCCGGGTGCCGCCCGGCGCGCACCTCCGCCGCCAGCTCTCCCAACCCGGCCTCCACGGCCGTCCGAATCCCCTCGTCCCGCTCCCAGATTCCCACACGCAAGCTCCGCCACCTCCCGCTTTGCTGTAGTGTGCGGAAATTATGGGATTTTATGCGCCCTTTGTCCCGGAACGCGGCACGGGCCTTGACTTTTGCGGCCTGAATGCGTAAAATAATACGAACCGATAACTTTAGAATAAAGGATTGAGATAGAGATGGCACAGGACAAGAAACAGGTGGAACAGATTACCGATATGGAGGTGGACTTTGCCAAGTGGTTCACCGACGTGTGCAAAAAGGCGGAGCTGATTGACTACTCCTCCATCAAGGGCATGTTCATCCTCCGCCCCTATGGCTACGCCATTTGGGAGAATTTCCAGAAGATCCTGGACGAGAAGTTCAAGGAAACCGGGCATGAGAACGTGTACCTGCCCATGCTGATCCCCGAGAGTCTGCTCCAGAAGGAGAAGGACCACGTGGAGGGCTTTGCCCCCGAGTGCGCCTGGGTGACCATGGGCGGCTCGGAGAAGCTGGAGGAGCGCTACTGCATCCGCCCCACCTCCGAGACCCTGTTCTGCGAGCACTACGCCAACATCATCCACTCCCACCGGGATCTGCCCAAGCTGTATAACCAGTGGTGCTCCGTCCTGCGGTGGGAGAAGACCTCCCGCCCCTTCCTCCGCCACCGGGAGTTCCTGTGGCAGGAGGGCCACACCATGCACGCCACCGCCGAGGAGGCCATCGCCGAGACCGAGCGCATGTTCAACATCTACGCCGATTTCTGCGAGAACTACCTGGCCATGCCCGTGGTGAAGGGCCGCAAGACCGACAAGGAGAAGTTCTCCGGCGCCGAGGCCACCTATACCGTGGAGTGCATGATGCACGACAAGAAGGCCCTCCAGGCCGGCACCTCCCACTACTTCGGCGACGGCTTCGCCCGCGCCTTCGACATCACCTTCGCCGGCAAGGACAACCAGCCCCACCACCCCTTCCAGACCTCCTGGGGCGTGTCCACCCGCCTCATCGGCGGCGTCATCATGACCCACGGCGACAACAACGGCCTGGTGCTGCCCCCCCGCATCGCCCCCACCCAGGTCGTCATCATCCCCGTGGCCCAGCACAAGGAGGGCGTCATTGCCGCCAACGAGGCGGTCATGGCCCGCCTGAAGGCCGCCGGCATCCGGGTGAAGATGGACGCCTCCGACAACTCCCCCGGCTGGAAGTTCGCCGAGTACGAGATGAAGGGCGTGCCCCTGCGGCTGGAGCTGGGCCCCAAGGACATCGAGAAGAACCAGTGCGTCCTGGCCCGCCGGGACAGCGGCGAGAAGGTCTTTGTCTCCCTGGACAACATCGAGGAGACCGTCAAGACCATGCTGGACGCGGTGCAGCAGGGCCTGTTCGACAAGGCCAAGCGCAACCTGGACGAGAATACCTACGCCTGCGCCACCCTGGAGGAGGTCAAGGAGAAGATGGCCAGCCAGGGCGGCTTCGCCAAGACCATGTGGTGCGGCGAGCTGGCGTGCGAGTTGAAGATGAAGGAGGAGGCCGGAGTGTCCTCCCGGTGCATCCCTCTGGAGCAGGAGCACCTGGGCGACACCTGTGCCTGCTGCGGCAAGCCCGCCAAGCACATGGTGTACTGGGGCGTGGCGTACTGACGCTTCAAAGGGGGGCGGCATGCCGCCCCCTATATAATATCAGATGATTAACTATGACTAACCAGAAAAAGGAGGGAACTCATGCAATCCATTTTATGGGCGGCCACGGGGACCGGCTTCACTTTTTTGATGACCACTCTGGGCGCCGCCATGGTCTTTCTGTTCCGAAAGCAGCTCAATGCGTCCATCCAGCGTATCTTTCTGGGCTTTGCCGCCGGGGTGATGATCGCCGCCTCGGTGTGGAGCCTGCTCATTCCCGCCATGGAGGAGGCGGAGGCCTCCGGGCTTCCGGGCTGGCTGCCGGCGGTGGGGGGCTTCGTGCTGGGCATCGGCTTCCTGCTGCTGCTGGATGTGCTGCTGCCCCACCTCCATGTGGATGCCAGGCAGCCCGAGGGGCTCCACTCCTCCTGGCGGCGCACCACCCTGCTGGTGCTGGCCGTGACGCTGCACAACATCCCGGAGGGGATGGCCGTCGGCCTGTCCTTCGCCCTGGCCGCCCAGCACGCCGGTGAGGGGGCGGCCCTGTCCGGGGCCCTGGCGCTGGCTCTGGGAATTGGAATCCAGAACTTCCCGGAGGGGGCGGCCATCTCCCTGCCCCTGCGGCAGGAGGGGCTGTCCGCCGGGCGGGCTTTCCTCTACGGCAGCGCCTCCGGCGTGGTGGAGCCTGTCTTCGGTATCCTGGTGGTGCTGGTGGCGGGGACGATCCAGCCCCTCATGCCCTGGCTGCTGTCCTTCGCCGCCGGGGCCATGATGTATGTGGTTGTGGAGGAGCTCATCCCCGAGGCCCACTTGGGGGAGCATTCCAACACCGGCACCCTGGGAGTCATGGCGGGCTTCCTGCTCATGATGGTGTTGGACGTGGCGCTGGGGTGAGCCGCCCTACCTTGTGCGGTAGGGGCGGCCCGTGTGGCCCCCCGCCCCCGCGCGCCGGGTGGTGTGCGCGGCTCTGCCGGTTGCGGGCGGGGATAAACCCCGCCCCTACATGCCGGAGGAGGGTAAGCCTGCCCGTAGGGGCGGCCCTTGTGGCCCCCCGCGCCCCGGGCACTCTCCGGCGGGCGGGGACGAGCCCCGCCCCTACGGTGTGCGCTTGATAAGGCCCGGCCCGCAGCTGGAACGAATGCACAGCGTCTAGGGCCGGCAGACCCCCAGCCATTTTAAAACGTCCCAGATATCCTCAATTTGCAGCAGACTGTCCCACTCCCCGGAGGGTTCCTCTGAAACAATCTTCCGGATATCCCGCAGGGCCTTTCGACAGAGCTGATCCACCATCTCGTTGTAGAAATCCGAGCGCGGAGGTTCGGGACAGCCCTCCGGTGTAGCGGCCAATAAAATATCGTAGTATAAATCCATCGGATTCACCTCATGTTTATTTTAGCGAAAAATTCGCTAAAAAGCAAGGGGAAGCATGGGATGCTCGTATGCTTTTCCTGAGGTGGGAACATGAAATACGAGCGTATCCGTAACTTGCGAGAAGACAGGGATTTGACGCAGACAGAAATAGCGGAAATTTTGAATTGCAGTCAACGCATCTACAGTAATTACGAGCGGGGGGACGTCGATATTCCGACGGAAATTCTAATTGCGCTGGCACACTATCATAATACCAGCATCGACTACCTGTTGGGCCTCACAGACGAGCGGACGCCCTATCCCAGGGCAAAAAACCGGGATTTTTGAAAATTTCCCGTTGCATTCCGCTAACGATGGGGGTATAATGACACCAACCTGTTGAAGTGAGGAACACAGACATGGCAGACCGAACCCTCACAACTGCATCCTTCCTGTTTTCCTATGGCTGGGCTCGATTTATGGGCGCCGGCTTTTTTGGCATGGAGAAAACACGGGGGATGGAATGAATGGGTGGGGCCCGGGGAAGGCCCCATAGTACCTGAACGTGCAGGGGCGCTCATTGATTTCATCAATGGGCGCCCTTTTTGCATGGAGAGAAAGGATGTAAAATCATGGTAGTTGTTATGAAACCCGGCACCCGGCAGCAGGACATCGACGCCTTGGTATCCAGGCTTAAGGAACTGGATCTGGATGTGGGCATCACCAACGGCGTGGGCTGCACCATCCTGGGCCTGGTGGGCGACACCACCGCCGTGGACATGGATAAGATCTCCATCAACCCCCATGTGGAGCGGGTCATGCGGGTGCAGGAGCCCTACAAGAAGGCCAACCGCAAGTTCCACCCGGAGGACACGGTGGTCTCCGTGGGGAACGCCAAGATCGGCGGGGGGAATTTCTCCGTGATCGCCGGCCCCTGCTCGGTGGAGAGCGAGGCGCAGATCTGCGCCGTAGCCGAGGACGTGAAGGCCTCCGGCGCGGCCCTGCTCCGGGGCGGCGCGTTCAAGCCCCGCACCTCCCCCTACTCCTTCCAGGGCATGGGCACCGCGGGCCTCGACCTGTTGATGGAGGCCCGGAAGCAGACCGGCCTGCCCATCGTCACCGAGATCATGGACCCCCGCATGGCCGAGCTCTTCGAGCGGGAGGTGGACGTGGTGCAGGTGGGCGCCCGCAACATGCAGAACTTCGAGCTGCTCAAGGAGGTGGGCAAGATGAGCAAGCCCATTCTCCTCAAGCGGGGCCTGTCCAACACCTACGAGGAGTGGATCATGTCCGCCGAGTATATCATGTCCGCCGGAAACGAGAACGTGATCCTCTGCGAGCGGGGGGTGCGCACCTTCGAGACCTACACCCGCAACACCCTGGACGTGTCTGCCATCCCCGCCATTAAGCAGATGAGCCACCTGCCCGTGATCGTGGACCCCTCCCACGCCGCCGGCATGTACTGGATGGTGGAGCCCCTGGCCCTGGCCGCCGTGGCCGCCGGCGCCGACGGCCTCATCATCGAGGTCCACAACGACCCGGCCCACGCCAAATGCGACGGCCAGCAGTCCCTCACCCCCCAGAACTTCGATGCCCTCATGCACAAGGTCTCCGCCCTGGTTGACCTGATGGGGAAAACGCTGGTAAAATAGAAAAAGAAGCGCGGAGGGTAGGCGCATAGGGGAGCTAAGAGGACATGGAGGCGAAAAAACAGGCTGGGCGAAGCCCAGCG